>NZ_JBNHHC010000021.1:0-114976 GCF_059091865.1 Arthrobacter sp. B0316-1-20
CGCCTTTGGTCGGTCACCGGTGGCGGGGCCTTCGCGGGGGCGCGGGTGCCTTTGGTCGATCACCCGGGGCGGACGGCGGGATCTCCACGCAGGCGCAAGCGCCTTTGGTCGATCACCGGAGACTTACTCGATGACGTCGATGCCGTTGTCGCTGAACTCGGCCAGGGTCTTCTCCACGCGCTCGGCGTTGATGCCCGCCGAGAGCGCCAGGTTCACTGAGGTGGCGTATCCGGCCTGTACGGCATCCAGCGCCGTCTGCCGGACGCAGTAGTCGGTCGCCAGTCCGGCCACCACCACTTCATCCACCTCGTGCTCCTGCAGCCAGTCGTCCAGGCTGAGTGCCTCGGTCTCTTCTTCTTCCTCTTCGCCGTCGCGCTCGCCGGTGGCTACTTCGTCGGCCGGAGCCAGCAGGCCGTCGAAACCGGAGTAGCCGGCGTCGTACTGGCCCTTGCGGAAATAGGCGTCGATCCGGTCGGTGTCCAAGTCAGGGTGCAGGTCGGCTCCGCGCGTGCCTGCCACACAGTGCCGTGGCCAGCTGTCCACGAAGTCCGGTTCGTCGGAGAAATGGCTGCCCGGCTCCACATGCCAGTCCTGGGTTGCCACCACGACGTCGTAGTCATCCGGCCGGCTGTCCAAGTGCTCGCTGATGTCGGCGGCAGTCTTCGCACCGCCGTCGACCGCCAGGGTTCCTCCCTCGCAGAAGTCGTTCTGGACGTCGACGATGATCAGTGCACGTGTCATGACAGCTCCTCGAATTCGGTGGGAATGGCGGGCTCGCCGCGCTGCAGCCGGTGTACGGCGCCGGGCAGTTCGGCCATGGAAGCGGTGTGGCGTTCAGCGGCACGGCGGACTCCTTCGGCGCCGGTCCAACCGTCCGCCAGCTTGCCGTTGGTGACAAATTGATGCAGCAGCGGCCGGTCGTTGCCGTCGTCCAAAGGCCGGTGGCCGATGCCGACTACCTCGGCAGTGGCAGCGCCCTTTGGATTGAGCCGGCGCAGCGCGTATTTGCGTCCGCCGACGGAAATCTTGTTCTTCGACGCCTTCGCCACCGAGACCTGCTCGCCGTCCGGGCCCTCGCGGCTGACCAGTTTGTAGACCATGCTGGCGGTGGGCGCACCGGATCCGGTGACCAGGGCGGTGCCGACGCCGTAGGAATCCACCGGAGCCGAGGCCAGAGCGGCGATGGCAAACTCGTCCAGGTCGGAGGTGACGGTGATGCGGGTGTGATGGTTGCCCAGGTCATCGAGCAACTTGCGCACCCATTGCGCCTGGGCGATCAGGTCGCCAGAATCCAAGCGCACGCCGCCCAACTCGGGACCTGCCAAGTCCACGGCCGTACGGACGGCGGTCTCGACGTCGTACGTGTCCGCCAGCAGGGTGGTGCCCACACCCAGCGAAGCCAGCTGCGCTTCGAAGGCCTGTTGCTCGGTGTCATGCAACAAGGTGAAGGAATGGGCGGCGGTGCCCACCGTCTTGACGCCGTACCGGTAGCCGGCTTCCAGATTGGAGGTGCTGGAGAAGCCGCCAATCACCGCAGCGCGGGCCGCGGCCACCGCTGACTCCTCGTGCGTGCGCCGGGACCCCATCTCGATGCAGGGCCGATTGCCGGCCGCTCCGGTCATCCGCGACGCAGCCGAGGCGATGGCGCTGTCGTGGTTGAGCGCGGACAGGATGAACGTCTCCAGCACGCATGCCTCGGCGAAGCTGGACTCCACAATCAGGATCGGCGAGTACGGGAAGTACGCCTCGCCCTCGGCATACCCGTAGATGTCGCCGGAAAAACGGAAATCGGCCAGCCAGTCGATGGTCTTCGCGTCCACCACGTCCGTGCGGGCAAGAAAATCCAGCTGGTCCTCGGAAAAAGTGAAGTGTTCAATTCCTTCCAGGACCCGGCCCGTGCCGGCCACCACTCCGTACCGTCGCCCGTCGGGCAGCCGTCTGGCGAAGGCCTCGAAGACAGAACGCCGATGGGCTGCCCCGGAGTGCAGGGCGGCCTGGAGCATGGTCAGCTCGTAGTGGTCGGTGTACAGGGAGGTGCTGGGGTGCCCCCAGCCAGCTGCAGTGTTCACATCCCCGACTCTAATCCTGTGTTCGCCGTCTGAGTACTTCGGGGCGGCCGGCGGGTCCCGAAGCAGCGCCTGCCTACAATGGAAGCCATGACCGTGAGCATGCTTCCCTCCTGCACTACCGTGTTGGACGCGGATATCGAGACGTCCCGCCGCACGGAATCGTCCGAACTCACGGCCAAAGACGTCCCGTGGGTCGTCATCGTGTGGAACGATCCGGTCAACCTGATGAGCTACGTCAGCTATGTCTTCCAGAGTTACTTCGGCTATTCCGAGGCCAAAGCACACAAGCTGATGCTCGAAGTGCACCAGCTGGGCAAGTCCGTGGTGGCCACCGGCAGCCGCGAACAGGCCGAGCGGGACACCGTGGCGATGCATTCGTTCGGCCTGTGGGCCACCTACCAGAAGGCGGACCAGGCGTAGATGGCCAAGGCATTCAAGCGCACGCGCAAGGGGATTACCGGCTTCCTCGAGCCGGCCGAGCGGGACCTGATCGGGAAATTGTTCGGGGACGTGATCTCCTTGCTGGAGGTTGACCGGCAGGACGAGGATCCGCTGGCGGCGATGGTGGGGCTGGACCTCGACGCCGCCAAACCCCAGGATGCTGCCCTGCTGCGGCTGCTCCCCGACGCAGTGGAGCACGACGACGGCGAGGCGCTGGAGTTCCGCAGGCTCACCGAGCGCTCACTGCGCGAGGACAAACTCGGGGCGCTGCGCGCCAGTGCGCTGCTGCTGGAACACACGCCGCTGCAACTGACCGATGAGCAGGCCCGGCTGTTCGCACGCGCCACCAATGACGTCCGGCTGGTGCTGGCCGAGCGGCTGAACATCCGCACCGATGAGGACGCGCAGGCGCTGCATGAGATCGACGACTGGTCCCAGGCCGAGGACCTGGAGACCTATCTGGCACTGGTCTATAACTTCATGACCTGGCTCCAGGAAACGTTGATGCAGGCTCTGCTAGACGGACTGGAACGCCAATCCGGCCACGAGCGCTGAGTTCCGCGCCGCCGCGCACGAGCGCTGAGCTCCGCGCCGCCGGCCACCACCGCCTAGCTCCCCGCCGCCGCGCACGAGCGCCTAGCTCCGCGCCGCCGAGAAGCGAGGCCGCTGGACGACGCGAGCGTGTGAGATGGCTTACAGAAGCCGTGCAGAAGTTCGCCCAACCGGCCGCCAACGTCTTATCCTCTAGTGAACATGAGCCCGGAAAGGCAGTGACCCCAAAGATGTTGATCCAACCCGCAGCCCCGATCGGCATCTTTGATTCCGGGGTGGGCGGGCTGACCGTGGCCCGGGCGGTGATCGACCAGCTGCCGAACGAATCCATTTTGTACGTGGGGGACACCGCGAACGGCCCCTACGGTCCGCTGCCGATCGCCGAAGTGCGCGCGAACGCCCTGGGCGTGATGGACGAACTGGTCGACGCCGGCGTGAAGCTCTTGGTCATTGCCTGTAACTCCGCCTCCGCCGCCGTGCTGCGCGACGCCCGGGAGCGCTATACCGCCCGCTACGGCATCCCGGTGATCGAGGTGATCCAGCCGGCCGTCCGCCGCGCCGTCGCCTCCACCCGCAGCGGCCGGATCGGCGTGATCGGCACATCGGCCACGGTCGGCTCCCGCGCCTACGAGGACACGTTCGCCGCCGCGCCACACCTGGACGTGACCTCGGTGGCCTGTCCGCGTTTCGTGGAATACGTGGAAGCCGGCGTGACCGCGGGGCAGGAACTGCTGTCTACCGCCGAAGAGTACCTGGAGCCGCTCAAGCGGGCCGACGTGGACACCTTGGTGCTCGGCTGCACGCACTATCCGCTGCTGACCGGCGTCATCTCCTATGTCATGGGCGACGGCGTCACGCTGGTGTCCAGCGCGGAAGAGACCGCCAAGGACGTCTACCGTTCACTGGTTTCCCACGATTTGCTGAGGCCGGAAGGAACGCCGGGCCAGCACCACTTTGTTGCCACCGGCGATGCCGCCTCCTTCGAGGTGCTGGCCCGCAGGTTCCTGGGACCCGAGGTGATTGCGGTAGAGCATGTGGACCACGTGGCCGCACAATATCCCACCGGTAGCATGGCCCGGATTACTCCGGAAATGATTGCCGCCGCGCGCGCCGGCGTGCCGTCGGAACCCAGAATTTCGCCGTTTGCCGCCACGGCGCGGCAGCCCGGCCAGGGGGAGCGGGCATGAACCTGACCATCATCGGCTGCAGCGGCTCGTTTCCCGGACCACAGTCCCCGGCGTCGTGCTATTTGGTAACTGCCGACGACGGTGAACGCATCTGGCGCATCCTGTTGGACCTGGGCAACGGCGCCCTGGGGACCGCGCAGCGTTACATGGAGTTGGAGGATATCGACGCGATCTTCCTGAGCCATCTGCACCCGGACCACTGTATGGACCTGTGCGGACTCCACGTTGCGGTGCGTTGGAATCCCGGCGGCTGGGCCAAGGGCCGGATTCCGGTGTGGGGGCCGGCGGCCACCGCGGATCGGATGGCTACAGCCTACGGACTGGAGCTGGACCCCGGCATGACCGAGGAGTTCGATTTTCACCACTGGGCCGAACGGGAACCGGTGAAGCTGGGGCCGTTCACCATCACGCCCTATCCGGTGCGCCATCCGGTGGACGAGGCCTACGCCATCCGTGTCGAGGCCACTGAACCCACACCCAATGGGCCGGTGACACGGGTGCTGGCTTACTCCGGTGACACCGACAGCTGCCCCGGGTTGGTTGAAGCAGCCACCGGCGCGGACATGTTCCTCTGTGAGGCCGCCTTCCACGAAGGCCGCGACGACGCGGTCGACGGCGTGCACCTCACCGGGAAGCGCGCCGGCGCAGCCGCCACCGAGGCTCAGGTCCGGCGGCTGCTGCTGACCCACCTGCCGGTTTGGAACGATTCGGTGCGGACCGTCAACGAGGCCCGCGAAACCTACCAGGGCGATTTGGCCGTGGCTGTAGCCGGCGTCAGTTACGTCGTCTGACTCGGGCAGCTTGTGGCGCGGCGCCTGCGCGCCGAAGCCTGCGCCGTCGTGCCTCAGCCGCACGGCCCGCGCCGCGGCGCTTGACTCGCACCACCTGAACCGCGGCGTTGACTCGCCCGGCGCACGGTGCGAGCCGATAGGCTGGTGCCATGACTGATGTTGATTCCAGCTCCGCCCTGCCCGCCGTCACTGTCCGAGCCGACGGCCGGACGCCTGAGCAGCTGCGTCCGATCAGCATCACCCGCGGCTGGTCCAACCAAGCCGAAGGCTCTGCGCTCATCGAATTCGGCAACACCCGCGTGCTGTGCACCGCCTCGCTGACCTCGGGTGTTCCGCGCTGGCTCAAGGGCGAGGGCCGTGGCTGGGTCACGGCCGAATATGCCATGCTTCCGCGAGCCACCAACACCCGTTCCGACCGCGAATCCGTCAAGGGAAAGATCGGCGGGCGTACGCACGAAATCTCCCGCCTGATCGGCCGTTCGCTTCGCTCGGTGATCGACACCAAGGCACTGGGGGAGAACACCATCGTGCTTGACTGCGACGTGCTGCAGGCCGACGGCGGCACCCGCACCGCCGCCATCACCGGCGCCTTTGTTGCCCTCGCCGATTCATTGCACTGGGCCAAAGAGCAGAAACTGGTCGCCCGCTCGGCCCGGCCCCTGACCGACACCGTGGCCGCCGTGAGTGTGGGAATTATCGACGGCGTGCCGATGCTGGACCTTCCTTATGTTGAAGACGTTCGCGCGGAAACCGACATGAATGTGGTGGTCACCGGATCGGGTCAGTTCGTGGAGGTCCAAGGCACCGCCGAAGGCGCGCCGTTCGACCGTACAGAGCTCGACGCCCTGCTGGACCTGGCTCTGGCCGGCACTGCCCAGCTCTCCCAGATCCAGCGCGACACGCTTTCGGAGACGCTCGGAGAAGTCATCCGTGGCTGAAGCAGGGGCTGGACAGGGCGGCGCACTGAGCTCACAGGGCGCCCAAGACCCCCAGAGTGCACCGGGCACCGGACCCCGTCTGGTCCTGGCCACCCACAACCAGGGCAAGCTGCGCGAGCTACGCGAACTGCTGCGGAACCAGATTCCGGGACTCGACGTGGACACCCAGGTGATCGACGCTGCTGCAGCAGGTGCGCCGGACGTTGCCGAAACCGGACTGACCTTTGCGGAAAATTCCCTGTTGAAGGCGCGAGCGGTTGCCCACGCCACCGGCCTCGTGGCGGTGGCAGACGACTCAGGCTTGGCCGTGGACGTACTTGGCGGCGCACCAGGAATCTTTTCCGCCCGATGGGCCGGGAAACATGGCGACGACGAGGCCAACCTGCGCCTCCTGTTGGCCCAGTTGGCCGACATCGCGCCCGAGCATCGAGGTGCCGCATTCGTCTGCGCCGCGAGCGTTGTGTCGCCGCGGCTGGAAGCCGTCGAAGAGGGCCGTCTCGACGGCGTCCTGCTGACCGAACCTCGCGGCTCGGGAGGTTTCGGCTACGACCCCATCCTGCAGCCGGCCGGACTGGACCGCAGCTGCGCGGAACTGCAACCGGAGGAAAAGAACGCCATCAGCCACCGCGGCCAGGCGTTCCGCGCGCTGCTGCCGCACCTCGTCGCGGCCCTGAGCTAGCGCTGCGCTGCGTCTCGGTCGCGGGGCTGAGCTAGCGCGCTGCGCTGCAAATAGACAGGCGCCGCCGGCCAGGCAACCAGATACGCGCGATATTCTGGCATCGCCTAGTTACGGCGCACTCGACGGGCAACTGCGTGCGTTGCTCAGGCCCTTCGTCGAAGCTGGCCGCCTGACACCTGCCTCAGACACCTGGGGCAGGGACGGTAGGGCTCCGTTCGGGCAATCCCGTCCGGTTAGCGAACCAGGGAGCCCCACAAGGGTGGGCCTTTAGTTGGTTTCGTATCGTGGCTCTGCCATCGGACACCGCTTTTCGTCTGCAACAGCCTTCGGCCCTTGGCAGCCCGGTGGCCCACCCGCAGGTAGATCTGTGAACATCTAAACCAGGCCGACGCTAGAGACCCGTGGCACCCTGTCATCCGAAAGTGTCCGACCCGGCTTATAGGCTGTGTTCAGTAAGCAGTTCTGTACCAAATGTTGGCCATCGGGTGTGGTTTTCCGGTGGTGTCTGCGGGCTTTGTCCCGTGAACGTTCGTAGTCGAAGCCGTGCCCCGCGGGGTGCTGAAGATTGAGACGCGTGAGAATGTTTGATCCGGCAGCACCGCAACCTTCCGCCGCAGCCCCGGCTGACCCCGGCACCATGCCTGCGCCCGGCGCTGTCGAACCTGCGGCCGCCGTTCACGGTGTCGCGGTTTCGTTGCCGCCGGTTGATCTTGAGGCGTCCGCGGCGGAGTTGGTGGACCAGCTCACCGCCAGGGAGGATGCCAAGGACGCGATCGCCGCGGACCAGGCCAGGCTGATGGTCGCGCTGGAGCAGCGGATCCGCGCCGAGCGTGCCGCCGCCGGCGTTCCCGCTGCGCGGCGGGGTGAAGGGATCGCCAAGCAGGTCGGGTTGGCGCGCCGGGAGTCCCCGCACCGGGCGGCCCTGCTGCTGGGCCGGGCCAGGGTCCTGGTCAACCAGATGCCGCACACACTCAGAGCACTTCAATCGGGGAGGTTGAATGAGTGGCGGGCGGCGATCCTGGTCCGGGAAACCGAGTGCCTGAGCCCGGAGCACCGCGGCCGCGTGGACCGGGAACTGGCCGGGAACCCGGACCGCCTGCACGGGATGGGGAACCGGCAGCTGGAGGCCGAAGCCAAACGGATCGCGTACCGGCTGGACCCGTGGGCGGTGGTCGGCCGGGCGGCAAAGGCCGAAGCGGACCGGCATGTCTCCTCCCGGCCCGAGCCGGATGTGATGGTCGCGGTCCGGACCCTGCTGCCCGTTTCCCAGGGGGTGGCCGTGATGGCCGCGCTGCATCAGGAAGCGGAGCGGCTGCGCAATGCCGGGGATCCCAGGAGCAGGGGCCAGATGATGGCCGATACCGTGTTTGAACGCGTCACCGGGCGGAGCACCGCCGACCCGGCCCGGTTGGAAGTGCAGTTGGTGATGACCGACCGGGCGCTGCTGCAGGGCGGGACCGAACCGGCCTGGCTGACCGGCTACGGCGTCGTCCCGGCCCAGTACGCCCGCGACCTGATCCGCCTGCCGCAGGCCCCGCCGGACCAGATCCCGCCGGGCCCGCCTTGCAGCGGCTTCGGGCAGAAGGCGCCGCCCGCGGGAACCGAGCCGGGCTGGAAGACCGCCCGCGAGCAGGCCCGGCAGGACAGGCTGCGGAACCTGAAAGTCGGCGGCGTGGAGGATGTCTGGATCCGGCGGCTGTATACCGCGCCGGGGACCGGGCAGCTGCTGGGCATGGACTCGAAGGCCCGGAAGTTCCCCGACGGGATCCGGCGGATGGTCATGGCCCGGGACGCGTTCTGCACCGGTCCGTGGTGCGATGCGCCGATCCGGCACATCGACCACATCGTCGCCTACGCCGAGGGCGGGCCCACCAGCCTGGCCAACGGGCAGGGGCTGTGCGAGCGCTGCAACCAATCGAAGGAAGCCGACGGCTGGTCCGCCAAACCCCTGCCCGGGCCCCGGCGCAGCGTCAAGACCACCACACCCACCGGCCACACCTACACCTCCACCGCCCCACCCCTGCCCGGGGCAACGGTGGACGGACCGCCGCCCCTGCCCATCCGCAAACCCGGAGACATCGAAACGCCGGAACCAACCGAGGGTCGAGCAGGAGGAGGCCAAGCTGGACGAGGCCAAACCGGAGGATCGGGTGACACGGAAGCGAGGCATGTGGCCGAACGCCGCAGCCATGCACGCCAGGAACTGGCGAAGTGCCGCCGACGCGCACGGCTGATGCGCCGTCGTAATCCTCACGCCCGGCGGACCATCGATTTTGGTTGATACGGGCTACGGCGACAGCGTCCGGCTGTCTCTGGTGGTCGGTGTAGCCGAACCCGGTTCGGACTATGGGGCGGGGTAAGGCAAACTTGTAGGCGATGAGCATGATGACCCTTTCCTCCCTGTCAGGCCACCTCCCCGCACAAACCTCTGGCGATACCAGCGCACTCACTGGTGTAGCAGATTGGGCTGTCGGCTTGATGGAGACCATTGGTGCCCCTGGTGCCGGACTGGCCATCGCGTTGGAGAACCTTTTCCCTCCGCTGCCCAGTGAGGTGGTACTCCCGCTGGCCGGCTTCACTGCGAGCCGCGGCAGTTTCAGTCTCATCGAAGCACTGATCTGGACCACACTGGGCTCGGTCTTCGGCGCCTGGGCGCTGTACGGTCTGGGGGCTTGGCTGGGCCGGAGGCGGATGCGCGCCATCGCAGCCAAACTTCCGCTGATCGACCTCGAAGACGTGGACAAGGTCGAGGCTTGGTTCAACCGACATGGCTACAAGGCGGTGTTCTTCGGGCGGATGGTCCCCATTTTCCGAAGCCTGATCTCCATCCCCGCTGGCATCGAACGCATGCCCGTCGCCAAGTTCCTCTTACTGACCAGTGCCGGCAGCCTGATCTGGAACACCATCTTCGTGCTCGCTGGCTTCTATCTGGGGGAGAACTGGCACATCGTGGAGCAGTACGCGGGCATCTTCCAAAAGCTCGTCATCGTCGTCGTTGTTCTTGCCTCGCTCTACTGGCTCACCACGAGGATCCGCAAGATCCGGAACCGCCGGAGCTAGCACCCACGGCCTCTCGCGGGTCTGTTTCTGAAGGCCTGCGATTGGCCAGGGCTGCCCTGCGGTGTGTCGGCTAAGTCCGATACCTTTCCTGAGCGCCCCGCCTGCCGTCGCTGCGGAGCGCCGCTCACGTACCCGTGCACCTTCCGGCCTCCGCCGGCTGCCTCCCGCCCTAGCCCGGCCTCTGTGCGTGCAGCCACCCCGCCAACCTGCCCGAATCTCCCGCTTGCCCATTCGGCAGGGCGCAGCTGCGTGCCCAACGGCGTCACTCCCACTCGCTATCCGGGGAGGCACTCGCGGTCCGAACCAGCGCGAACCCGCCGCCCCGACCAGCGCGAACCTGGCCCTACGCCAGGGTTGACCAATCCGCTCGTCCGGTACACCCAGCGCCTGAATTCACGACCACCTTCTTGACAAGCGATTCCAGCGTTGTATGGTTAGCTACATCAGTAACTAACCCCTGCACCGAACGACCAGTGGGGGCGACCAAGGAAGGAGCGGCTGTGATCGACGATTCAAGGCCGATCTTCCTGCAGATCGCGGAGCTCATCGAGAACGACATCGTGGACGGGACGCTTGCCGAAGAAAGCCAAGTGCCATCCACGAACGAGTTCGCAGCGTTCTACCGGATCAATCCCGCCACTGCAGCGAAGGGAGTCAACCGCTTGGTGGACGACGGGATTTTGTACAAGAAGAGGGGGATCGGCATGTTCGTATCGGCCGGCGCCCGCTCCCGGTTATTGGCCCAAAGGCGCGACGACTTTTTCAGGGAGTACGTCCAGCCAATGACCCGGGAGGCACGAAAGCTGGGCATCAGCACCGCACAGCTGACAGAAATGCTCCACCGCACCGAGTCCACCAGCGACATGACAGAGGGAAGCGTGTCCCGATGAACAACCTGACCACACCCGCCATAGAACTGCGGCAGGTGACCAAGACGTACCGCGATGCCAAGGCGCTGGACAACGTCAGCCTGCGCTTGGAAGGCAACCGGATCTACGGCCTGTTGGGCCGCAACGGAGCCGGCAAGACCACGATGATGTCGGTCCTCACCGGCCAGGGATTCCAGAGCAGCGGCGAAGCGCTGGTCTTCGGCCAGCACCCCTATGAGAACGACGGCGTGCTGTCCCGGATTTGCTTCATCCGTGAATCGCAAAAGTACCCCGATGATTTCAACGCACGGCAGGCCTTCAAGTCCGCGTCCATGTTCTTCAAGCACTGGGATCAGGCGTTCGCGGACCAGCTGGTCGAGGAATTCCAGCTGCCGCTCAAGCGGCGGATCAAGAAGCTCTCACGGGGCCAGCTCTCCGCCGTCGGCGTGATCATCGGGCTGGCGTCCCGCGCAGAAATAACGTTCTTTGACGAGCCGTACCTGGGGCTGGACGCGGTGGCACGGCAGATTTTCTACGACCGGCTGGTCGAGGACTTTGCCGCGCACCCGCGGACGATCATCCTCTCCTCGCACCTGATCGATGAGGTGGCGAACCTGCTGGAGCATGTGGTCCTGATCGACCGCGGCCGGATCATCTTGGATGACGACGCCGAGGCCATCCGCGGCACGGCCGTCACGGTTGCGGGCAACGCCTCTGCTGTCCAGTCCTTCGCCGCCGGCCGGGAGGTGCTGCATCGCGAGTCGCTGGGCTCGTTAGCTTCGTGGACAGTGGAAGGCCGGCTGACGAACGCCGAGCGTGCCGAGGCGGCCGAACTTGGCCTGGAGCTGGCCCCGGTGTCGCTCCAGCAGTTGGTGGTGCGCAAGACCATGGCAGCAACCGATGCTGTCCTCGATACCGACTCCGAGCTGGAGGTCCTGAAATGAACCGCGTCGTCAACGTTGCGCGCATGCAGCTGATCAACAAGTGGACCTTCCTGGGGATCCCAGCGATCATCATGCTGTCAGCCTTCCTGATCACCCTCGCCATCTGGGCGATGATCCCAGCCAGCGGCGAGACGTTCTACTCCGGGGCTTCGCAGGCGGTGATGTGGTATTTCTTCGCGTTAGGCATCCAGTCGCTAACCCTCACGTTCCCGTTCTCGCAAGCCATGAGCGTCAGCCGGAGGACCTTCTACATCGGTACCGTAGGGCTGTTCGCGACCGTGGCGCTGGTCATCAGCGTGCTCTACTACCTGCTGGGCCTGGTGGAAGTGGTCACCAACGGCTGGGGTTTCAACGGACAGTTGTATGCCCTGGGCTGGATCGCCAGTGAGCATGCCGTGGTGCAGATCCTGTTCTACTTCATCGCGATGGTGGTGCTGTTCATGATCGGTTTCTGGTTTGCCACCATCTACAAGCGCTGGCAGGCAACCGGGATGTTGGTCACATGGATCGCCATTGCTGTGGTCCTGATCGGCCTGCTGGGGCTGACCAGCTGGCAGGGTTGGTGGCCGGTGGTGGGGCAGTGGTTCGTGGCCCAGACGCCGCTGAGCGTCTCCGGCTGGACGGCGCTGTTCTGCGCGGTTCTGGCGGTGGGCTCCTACCTGACCCTGCGGCGCGCCACCCCCTGATCCCGGGCCTGATCACCGCGCAAGACAGCAGTCGCACGGCGGTTCCCGCACACCATGCGGGAGCCGCCGCGCCGCGTGGTGGCGGACCGGAACTGTCCTGGCCATCAATTAGGGTTGAGCCCGTGGCAGTTGACTTCACGGCGATTGATTTCGAGACGGCAAACGGGTTCAGGGGCTCACCATGCTCCGTCGGCTTGAGCAAGGTCCGTGGCGGCCGGATCGTCGAGGAAGCCTCGTGGCTGATGCGCCCGCCGGAAGGTTTCGACCATTTCGATCCGCGCAATGTCCAGATCCACGGCATCACTGCCGGCATGGTTGCAGCGAAGCCGCGTTTCGGGGAAGTGTTCGCGGACATGGCAGATTTCATCGGCTCCGACGTGCTGATCGCCCACAACGCCGCCTTCGACATGGGAGTCATTCGGTCGGCACTGGAAGTCTCTGAACTTTCCGGCCCGGCCTACGACTACGCGTGCACGGTCATCCTGTCGCGGCGCAACTACTCGCTGGTGTCCTATTCGCTCCCGTTCGTGGCCGAAGCGGCGGGCGTGCCGTTGCTGAACCACCACGACGCGGTGGCAGACGCCCGGGCCTGCGCCGGCATCATGATCGACATTGCCCGCCGGAATTCGGCCGAGAACATTCCGGACCTGCTGACGGCGATGCAGTTGCGCACCACCCGCCTTGAGGCGTATATCCACGGAACGGCAGCCGTCTCGAAACCCACGCGGACTGCGCTGGAACGCCAAACGCTGGCGTCGGCCGGGGGCGCGGCACCGTCTTCCGCCTGGACGTACTGGCCGGACGAGGGCAGCAATCCCGAACCGAACCAGCACGCCGACGATTCCCACCCGTTGTACGGCCAGACTGTGGTGTTCACCGGCAATTTGGGCCTGTCCCGCCAAGAGGCGAAGAACCGGGCGGCGGAACTGGGCGCGCGGCCGGCCAGCAACGTGACCCGCAAAACCACGGTACTGGTGGTCGGAGACGGCTTCGTCGCCTCGGATCTCAAAAGCGGCCGGGTCACGGCTAAGGCGCATAAAGTGCTGCAGCTGCACGGCAAGGGCCAGCAGATCGAGGTACTCTCCGAAGGCGAGTTCCTGCAGATGATCGGCGGGCGCTGGCCCGCGCACAGCGCCTGACTGGAAGCGCCTGACTGACAGCGCCTGACTTGGAGCGCCTAGCTCAAAGCTGCAGGCGGACCCCGGTGAGCTCTTCGGACAGGTCGATCAGCCGGGAGGCAGCGTTGCGCTCGCGGGCATGCCGCTGCGGCTCAACGAGGGCGGGGTGCCCGGTCATCTGGAAGCGTCTGTCGGGTCCCCAATAGTCGCCGTTATGCACACCGTCGCCGGCCGTCGCCTCCACCAGAGGCCACGCTCCCGCGTCCTTGCCCTGCGCCACCAAGCCGAACAGCAGACGCGGCCAGCCGGTGGCCGGCTGCGACAGCTGAAGTCCGGGCCGGTCGGGCGTGAAGTACCTCCGGGCGTACCCCGGATGCGCCACCACGGACGAGGCGGGCGAGGCCACCGCCTCGAGCCGGTGCGCCAGTTCGAAACCGAAACTCATCACCGCGAGCTTGGACAGGGCGTAGGCCCGGTAGCTGGAGTACTTCGCCGGAATCGCTGCCCGCCGGAAGTCCGGGCGGACCCAGCGGTGGCTGATGCTGCCCACGTGCACCACGCGGCCGCGGCTGAGGGTCAGTGCAGGCATCAGCCGGGCAATCAGTGCGAAGTGGCCCAGATGGTTGGTGCCGAACTGCAGCTCAAAGCCGTCGGTGGTGAATTGCAGCTCCCGGGAGCCGATGACGCCGGCGTTGGCCAGCAGGGCATCAATCCGCCCGAGACCAGCCAGGTCCTCCGCGGCTTGCCGGACCGAGTCCAGATTGGCCAGGTCGAGCCGCTGGAAGCGCACGTCGGCCCCGGCCACAGTGCTCCGGACTGCTTCCATCGCAGCGCGGCAGCGCGCTTCGTCGCGGGCGGCCATCACCACCGTAGCTCCGGCCGCGGCCAGCTGCTCGCTGGCGAAATAGCCAAGGCCGGCACTGGCGCCGGTCACGATGATCGTCTTGCCGTCCTGGCGGGGCAGGGCGGCCGGGTCGTGGCGCATGCCTTAGCCCTGGGTCTGTTCCAGGAAACGCGCCGCCATGCCGAGGATGACGTCGGGTCCCTGCAGGGCTGCCAGCCATTCGGCGGGCAGCGCAGTTTCACCGTAATAAGCGCCCAAAAGGTTGCCGGCCAGGCTGCCGGTAGCGTCGCTGTCACCGTCGTGATTGATCGACGTGGCGACGCCCCTGCGGAAGTGTTGAACCGGCGTCGTACTGTCCGCAGTAGCCAGGACCGCGTACAAGGCGATGGATAGAGCCTCTTCGGCCGTCCGGCCTTCGCCGAGCGCCGCGGTCAGGTCGGCAGGTGCCACGGCTCCGTGGGCGGAGAGCTCGACGGCGGCCCGCAGGCGCGCGGCCAAGTCGGCGGCCCCGGCGTCCTGTTCGGTCCGGGCCAGCATGGCCACGGCGGCGCCCGGCAGGGTGGCTTGTTCATGCACCAGCAGCCGGATCAACGTCGCCAACGTAGCGGCGCTGCGGTGGGCCGCTGGATGGCCGTGGGTGAGCGCAGAGCCGTCGGTGGCCAGCCGCTGAACGGTCTGGTCGTCGACGAACGGCAGCAGTCCGAAGGGCGCGGACCGCGTTACGGTGCTGCCGTCTTGAGCGTCCGGATTGACCGGCCGTGCGCGGGTTCCCATCTCGCCGGTGGCCAGCCCGGACAGGCAGGCCTCGGCCGGCGCGCGCCGCGCATGCAGCACCGACTGGCCGTCGATCCAGCGGGGCAGCGGCTCCGGCGCATTCTCAGGGAAGCGGCCCTCCTGCGTGTTGTACCAGCGGAGGTAGGCGAGCCAGAGGCAGGCGGCTTCGTCCGCGGCGGTGCCGGCGTTGGCCCACTCCAGAGCCTCAGTCAACCCGTCGAGGGTGTACAGCGTCAGTTGCGTGTGATCGGTGAAATGCCCCGGCTCGGGTAGTTGTGAGAAGCCCCGCAGCCCGTCGGGCCCGAAGCGCCCGGCGACCGAATCGTATGAGTCTGATTTAACGGCTGCCCCCAGCTGGTTTCCCAGCGCGCCGCCCAGCAGGCAGCCGCGCACCCGCGAGGCGTAGTCCGGGACAGTGTGCGCAGTCGGGTAGCTGGACCGGGAACCGGGGAGCGGGGCATCGGTAATCACGATTACCAGCTTAGGCGTGAGCTCGGAACATTTCGCCCGCAGCGCTTCCGGGAAGCGTTCAGGGTTTTCCCAGAACCCGGTGACAGAGTGGAGTAGTTTTGAGTCAATCGCCGGCGTCCCGCCGGCCCGGCAGAAGGACAGTATCCATGGCAGCAGCCCATCCGGCGGCGTCGGCCCCGGCCGTCCCCGCCGCCCCACCCCGGCTTGGCGAAGGACGCAGCTACTCGGCCCGGATCGGTGCCGAGCTGGCCGGTTCGTTCTTGCTGTTTTTCGGTGCGCTGGGAATCGGCATGTTCAATCCGCAGGGCACTTTCGGTGTTCCCTTCGGCTTCGGCTTTGCCGTGGTTGCCGGCATGCTCGCCTTCGGCTACATCTCGGGCGGCCACTTCAACCCGGCCATCACGCTGGGCAGCGCGCTCGCGGGGCGCACTTCCTGGAAGTCGGTGCTGCCTTATGTCCTGGCGCAGCTGGTCGGCATGTCGCTGGCAGCCGTGGTGCTGTGGGTCATTATCGGCAGCCATCCGGCCGGCGCGCAGTCGGCCAGTGTGTTCGCTTCGATCGCCAACGGCTACGCCGGCGGTGATGAGCTGGGCTTCTCGATGGCCGGCGTTTTCCTGGCCGAAACCATCGCGACCGGCCTGCTGGTGGCCGTCTACCTGGGCGCGACCTCGTCCCGCGAGCGGCTGCGCACCGCCCCCTTCGCCGTCGGCCTGGTCTTCGCCGTGCTCACCGCGGTCATGCTGCCCATCTCGAACGCCGGCCTGAACCCGGCCCGCTCCACCGCCGCGGTGTACTTCGCCGGCGGCGGCTCGGTGGGCGAGCTGTGGCTGTTCTGGGTGGCGCCGCTGCTTGGTGCCCTGATTGCCGGGCTGCTGTACCGCAGTGCCGAGATGGTGCCGGCGTCGCGTAGGAAAACGGACGACGGCGGTGCCCCGGTTGTGTCTGCCGCCGCACCTGTGGAGGGCGCGACCGCCGGGCTGGAGCCAGGCAGGAGTGATGTTCCCGACGTCGCTGTAGAAGACCAGCCGGACGAGCCCGCTCCCGCGGACGACCAAGGCGCGGCTGAAGCCCGCGATTTCTTTGACCGCAAGTCGAACCGGCCCCGCCCGGACACCGATTAAGCTCAAGCGGTAACGGCAACGGCACGTCCCGATTCGGGGGCGTGCCGTTGCGCTTGCCCGAAACTGTCCTGACCGGCGGTTAGCTTTGAAGCATGAGGTTATTGCACACGTCAGACTGGCATTTGGGGCGCTCATTCCATGGCGTCGGGATGCTGGAGGCGCAGCGCGCATTCGTCGACCAACTCCTGGAAACCGTGCGGGACGAGGAGATCGATGCAGTGCTGATCGCCGGCGATGTGTACGACCGTGCGTTGCCTGGTGTGGACGTTGTCAACCTCTTTTCCGACGCGCTGTCGCGCATCCGTGCCGCCGGAGCCACCGTGATCATGACCAGCGGCAACCACGATTCGGCCACCCGGTTGGGCTTCGGAGCCGGCATCCTGGCCCACGGGGGCGTCCATGTCCGCACCCGGCTGGACCAACTGGCGGATCCGGTGGAGCTGGACCTGCGCGGTGCCACCTTGGCCGTATACGGCATTCCCTACCTCGAACCGCGGATGTGCGCGGAAGAACTTGGCGCTGAAGCCCCCAGCCATACCGCAGTGACGCGCGCGGCCCTGGACCGTGTCCGTGCCGACCTTCGACAGCGGAAAACCCGCGGCCCGGTTCACTCGCTGGTCATGGCGCATACGTTCGCCAGCGGCGGCATCAGCTCGGACAGCGAGCGAGACCTGAGCATCGGGGGAGTGGGAGCGGTTCCGCTGGACCTGTTCGACGATCTTGACTATGTGGCGCTGGGACACTTGCACGGACGGCAGAAGCTGAACGAGACCGTGCGCTATTCGGGCTCGCCCCTGCCGTATTCCTTCTCCGAGGCCGGGCATGAGAAGGGTGGCATCATTGTCGAGTTCACGGCGGACGGGCTCAGCTCCATTGAAAACGTCTCCTGGCCCGCCCGGCGGAAGCTCGCCGTACTCAAGGGGAGCATGAAGGACCTGCTGGAATCCGCAGACCACGCTTGGGCCCAGGATGCGTATTGCCAGATCACCGTCACGGACGACGAACGGCCGCTGAAGGCCATGGAACGTCTGCGCGAACGCTTCCCGGACACCTTGGTGCTGAACTTTGAGCCAGCATCCGGACCGCGGCGGGACACCATGAGCTACAGCCAACGCATTGCCAAGGCCCAGGACGATCTGGAGGTCTGCTGCGGATTCCTGGACCATGTACGCTCCCGGCCTGCTGACGAAGCCGAACGCGCGCTGCTGGCTGAAGCACTGGCTGCGGTGCAGGCTGCGGAGGTATCGGTATGAGAATCCACCGGTTGGAAATACAGGCCTTCGGGCCCTTCGCGGCCCGGGAAATAATCGACTTCGACGAGCTCAGCTCGCAGGGGCTGTTCCTGCTGAACGGCCCGACCGGTGCCGGCAAGACCAGCATCCTGGACGCCATCTGCTTTGCGCTGTACGGGTCTGTTCCCGGCGCCCGCCAGCAGGGCAAGCGGCTGCGCAGCGACCACGCCGCACCGGAGGCAGAACCCGAAGTTGTCTGCGCGTTCTCGGCGCGCGGCCGCCGCTTTGAAGTGACCCGCAATCCGCAATGGGAACGCCCGTCGTCCCGGGCGCGCTCCGGTTCGGTGACGGAGCAGGCGCACACCCTGCTGCGCGAGAAGGTCAACGGCGCGTGGATCCAGAAAAGCGGCCGCAACGACGAGGCCGCCGCGGAACTGCTCTCCGTCTTGGGCATGAGCCTGGAACAGTTCACCAAGGTGGTGCTGCTGCCGCAGGGCGACTTCGCTGCCTTCCTGCGGGCCGACGCCAAGGAACGCCGGCCGTTGCTGCAGCGCCTCTTCGCGACCGACCGCTACGAGGCTGTGGAGCAAACGCTGGTGGAGGAGGCGGCCAGGGCGCGCTCGGCTTATCAAGCCGCCGTCGCGGGAGCGGATCAACTCTTGGAGCGGGCAACGGAGGAAGCGGCACGGCACCTGGCTGCCGAGGACATGCCGAACCAGCCGCTGCCTGCTGCGGACCTGCTCGCCGCTTTTGAAACCTCCATCGCCTCCGCTGCGGCCTCGGTCGAGGCTGCGGCAACCCGCGCCCAGGAAGACCTGGGCCAACTGCGGGACACCATCGGCAGGCGCGAACGGGCGCTGGCTGACCACGCGGCTCTGGCGGAACTGGAGAAACTCTCCGTTGAGCACCGCCAAGCCGCGGACGGCCATGCCGCCTTAACCGAAACTCTGGCCGCGCACCGGTCCGCGGAATTGTTGGCATCGCCGATCCGCCACCGCGACCAAGCCTCGCTCGCGATGGAACGCGCGGCCAAGGAATTCTTGGACCGGATTGACGCGGCAGAGACCCATCCGCTCTATGCGATTTTCGTTTCCAGCAGGCCGGAACCCGACGACGCCGGGCAGGTGCTGCTCGACGAGGCGACCCGTCAACTCTCCGCCGAGCTGGGACGAATCCGGGCTTTGCTGCCTGAGGAACAGCGGCTGCGAACGGCCAGTGTGGAGGTGCAGCGATTGGAGCGCCGCACCGAGCAGCTGGCGCAGGACGTAGTTGCCGCCACCACCGCACAGGAACGGCTCGCCGCAACTCGCCGCGACCTGCAGGATGAACTGGCCGCATTGGCGGCAACCCCTGACGACGTCGGCCTGCTCACGGAGCGGCTGGAACAGGTCCAGCAAATCCGGGATGCCGTGGCCGACCATGCGGCCTGTCTGGCCAAGACAGAAGCCGCTCGCGCAAGCCGCGATGCAGCACACGCCCGGCACCTCGAGTTGAAGGAAGCTTGGCTGTCGCTGCTGGAACAGCGCTTGGACCAGGCGGCAGCCGAGCTCGCTGCCACCCTTGCCGACGGTGATCCCTGTCCGGTGTGTGGCGGCTTCGAGCATCCCCAACCAGCGGTGGCGACCTCCGGCCAGCTCGTCACCCGCGCGCAGGAAGCGGAAGCCCGGGATCAGCAGGCGGCCGCAGAGGCACGCTACTCCGAGGCCCGCGAGGCCTGCGCCAAGCTAGAGCAGCAACTCTCCGCCTTGGCCTCGCGCGGTGGGGCGACCGACGCCGCCGAAGCAGCCGCAGCCGTGGCAACTGCCCGAGCGAGCCTGGACCAAGCACTTGCGGTGCGGGACCGGCGCGCGAAGCTGCAGGAAAGTTCCGCCGCCGCCACGCAGCAGCTCGAAGAAATCGGGCAGCAACTGTCGGCTTTGGCTGTTGCCAAGGCCAGTGCCGATTCCGAGCTCAAGGCTTCCACGGAACGCCGGGACGATCTGGAACGGAAGCTGCGCGAGGCGCTTCCGGACGGGAACAGCCTGCACGAACACGTGGCTTCCTTGTCCCGCCTCGATCAGCTTTTGGCGGACGCCTTGGGCATCCTGGGACAGCACCGCCACTGCAGCAACTCCTTGGAGCAGGCGGAGGCCGATCTCGCTTCGGCGATCGACCAATCAAACTTCGCCACTGAGGACGAGGTACGGGTGTCGCTGCTGGCACGGGCACAACTGCAGGCCCTGGAGCAGCGCCACAGCGCGCATATCGAAGCAGGCCAGCGGCTGCAGGTGCTGGCATCCTCCGAGCCGGTCATCCGTGCCCGCCAGGCCCTCGAGAACGGCGAAGTCGCGCCGGGAACCGAGGAACTGGACGAGGCACGCGCGCAAGCCGAAACCTTGGACCGCAGGGTTCGAGAACACCAGGTCCGGCACGGCGTGCTGGCTGCCTCGCAGGAACAGTTGGCGATCTACCGCCGGCGTTTCGACGAGGAACAAATCCGCTTGGAACCGATTGCCGCGCGACACGAACTGCTCCAATCAGTGGCGGACACGGTCAGGGGGCTGGGCGAGAACGAACGAAAAATGACCTTGACCACTTATGTCCTCGCCGCCCGGTTGGAACAGATCGCGGCCGCGGCTTCCGAACGACTGGTCGCGATGACTGACGGCCGGTACACGCTGGTCCACGACGACTCCAAATCCGGCAATAAAAAGTCCGGACTTGGTCTGCACGTCAGTGACGAATGGACCGGCCAGCGGCGCGACACCGCTACGCTCTCCGGAGGCGAGTCCTTCATGGCCTCGCTCGCGCTGGCCCTGGGCCTGGCTGACGTCGTCCAAGCTGAAGCTGGCGGCGTGGACATTGAAACGCTCTTTGTCGATGAGGGGTTCGGCAGTCTGGATGAGCAGGCCCTCGAACAGGTGATGGATGCCTTGGAGGGACTGCGTGACGGCGGCCGGGTCATCGGCTTGGTCAGCCATGTGGCAGAAATGAAGCAGCGGATCGGCGCTCAACTGCAAGTCACAAAGGGACGCCACGGCTCGACCGTTCGCACGGTGCTCACCGGCGTCGCGTGACCACCGGTATGATGATTGTGTTATCCGGGTTGTGCGCATCGGGAGGCGGGACGATGCGCGGTTAAACCAACGGAAAAAAACTATGACATTTCCTGATTCAGACGCGCCCGCGCGGGAACACGCAGCGACCGGCGGTGCCACTCGTCGACGCAAGCTGCGAAATCCCTTCGGCCGCTACGCTCGTCTGGCCCGACTGGCGGGAACGTCCTTCCTGACCATCGGCTTCCTGGCCCGACTGCCGTTGGCCATGCTGACAGTCGGCGCCCTGACTCTTGTCACCGTGACCACCGGGTCCTACGCCGCGGGAGGCTTCGCCGCCGGTGCCGTGGGAATCGGTTCGGCCGCCGGGGCGCCGCTGTTCGGCTACCTTGCCGACCGGGCGGGACAGCGGCCGGTACTCCTGATTGCCGCCGCCGCTCACACCTGCGCCATCGTCCTGCTGCTGACCTGTGTCTACGTCGGCCCCAGCGGGGCCGGAACCGCGGCCGTGCTGGCCGCGTCATTCCTCGTCGGGGCAACTTGTCCGCAGGTGGGCTCGCTGGCGAGGGTGCGCTGGATGGCGATGACGCGCAGCGACAAGCCTGCGCTGGACACGGCGCTGTCCTACGAAAGCACGGCTGATGAACTGACGTTCGTGTTGGGGCCGGCGCTGGTCGGACTGTTGGCCGCGCTGATTGCGCCATGGCTGCCGTTCGTGCTGGCCGCCGCTCTGACCGTCACCATGGTTACCGCTTTTGCCATCCACCCCACTTACCGCTCGGTGGTCCCGGTGACCCCCGAACTGGTCAAGGCCCATCCGGAAGCGGCTGCGGCAGCGACGCCGGTGCGGATTAACTGGCCGTTGGTCGCCATCCCGGTGCTGGGCATGGTGGCCATGGGCACGTTCTTCGGGGCCACCCAGAATGCGCTCAGCGCTTTCGGCGGCACCTTTGGCGCGGCCGACGCGGCGGGCCTGCTGTACGCTCTGCTGGGACTGACGTCGGCCTTCGGCGCCCTTTCGGTGGCCTACTGGCCAGCGCGGTGGACACTTGCCTGGCGCTGGGTGGTCTGTGCTGCGTTGATGACGGCATTCTGCTTCTTGCTGCTGCTTCCGGCCGATGTGCTGCCGATGATTTTCGTGCTGCTGCTGGTGGGCGTGCCGGTCGGACCGACCATGGTCACGATCTACGGCATCGGCAGCCAGGTCGCTCCGGACGAGCGCCTAGGCACCGTCATGACGCTGCTGGCCAGCGGCGTTGTCCTGGGTTCTGCGCTGGGTTCGGCTTCAGCGGGTGCAATGGCAGAAACCTGGGGACATTCCGGTGCCTTCTTGGTCTCGATTGCCGCCGCCGGGATGCTTCTGGTTCTCGGTTTGGTCGCCGCCGCCGTCGTCAGTCGCCGGCGGCGCTGAGGCCAGTCAGCGCAGTTCTGCCTCGATGGTGGCAGCAGAGCGTTTCAAAGCCGCCGCGATCTCCCGGTCGGGAGTATCGGTGCGGATATAAACCACAGCTATGGCCGCCGGCAGCTGGCCGGGAACGGCAACCGGCACCGCCACCGCGGAGACACCCGGGATGACCTCGTCATGGCTGACGGCATAACCGGTTTCCTTGGCCAGTTGGGCTTCCGGCCGGATCTGTTGTCCCGGAGCATGCTGCTCCCACTGTTCCCGGGTCAGCGCGGACTGGATGGCAATTCCCGGTGCTCCAGCGGCGAAGGAATGACGCGTACCGGGGTGCTGGACCAATGCCGTCGCGTGGCGCGGTTCCACGGTGAACAGCGTGACGCAATCGCGCTGATCCCACACAGCGATAAAAGCGGTCATCATCAGGTCGTTCGCCAACGTGGTCAGCTCCGGCAGTGCTGCCGACTGCAAGTCGCGCGAGACACCGCGTGCCAGCGCGGCCAGCCCCGGCCCCGCCTGCACACGTCCGGCTGAATCCCGCATCAAGAGCGAGTGGTCTTCGAGAGTGCGCAGGATCCGATAGGCGATGGAACGGTGCACTCCCAAAGCTTCGGACAGTTCGGCGATAGTCATTGGCGCCTGTGCTTCGGCCAAGATCTCCAGCGCTTGGATGCCGCGCGACAGGGTCTGCGAGTGTGCGGCGGCGGGTTTGGTGGGAGTCTGGCTCATCGGACCATCCTATGGAGAGTGACTGCGGGAGAGCGGATACCGGGAAGCGGACACAACGTACTGTGCCACGCCTCACATCCTCCATTGTTCTATATCAGGACGAAGCGTCCAAATATAGAACGGGTGTGGCAGGTGCCTTATTCGCTGGTGGAAACATGCAGCCCTGCCGCGCCGGACGACGTTACCCAATTGATATAGCGCCTCTACGTGTTGTGCATTACGGTCCGGTAATATGGCTCGGGTCACATTACCGACCGTTCGGTAAATCCCGTTCTGTGAACACCACGGAGAGAATATGTCCACGTCAGAAGAGCTGGCAGGCAACATCAGCCCAGCAGCCCGCCACGAAGAGCGCAAAGTGCTCGCAGGCACCCTTGTCGGTACCACGATCGAATGGTACGACTTCTTCATCTATGCCCAGGCCGCCGGATTGGTCTTGGCCTCCCTGTACTTTGCCCCTTTGTCGCAGGAGAGCTCCGGCCTGGCCCAGATTGTCTCTTGGGCTTCGCTAGGTATTAGCTTCCTGTTCCGTCCGCTCGGCGCCATCGTCGCCGGTCATTTGGGAGACCGTCTCGGCCGCAAGATGATGCTGGTCTTTACGCTGGTGCTCATGGGTGCAGCCACCGCCCTGATCGGCGTGCTGCCGACCTACGCGCAGATCGGTATCTGGGCGCCCATCCTGCTGGTCTTCCTGCGGATCCTGCAGGGCTTCTCCGCCGGCGGTGAATGGGGCGGTGCTGCCCTGATGTCGGTTGAGCATGCGCCGGTCAACAAGCGCGGTTTCTTCGGCGCGTACCCGCAAATCGGTGTTCCGTGCGGCATGATCCTTGCCACCGGCGTGATGTGGCTGCTCAGCAGCATGCTCACCGAAGAAGCCTTCATGAGCTGGGGCTGGCGCGTGCCGTTCCTGTTCTCGATTGTGCTGATCGTCGTCGGCTACTTCATCCGCCGCTCGGTGGACGAGTCCCCGGTGTTCAAGGAGATGCAGGAGCGCAAGAAGGAATCGGCCGCTCCGCTGGGCCAGTTGTTCAAGCACAATTGGAAAGAGGTCATCCTCACCGCGCTGATCTTCGTCGCCAACAACGCCGCCGGCTACCTCCTGATCGCGTTCTTCGCTTCCTACGCCACCAAGCCGGTGGATGCCGGAGGGCTGGGTATGGACCGCCCGTCCGTGCTGTTGGCAACCACACTGGCTGCCTTCGGCTGGTTGATCTTCACCATGTACGGCGGCATCCTCTCCGACAAGATCGGCCGCATCCGCACCTTCCAGATCGGCTACGTGTGGGTCCTGCTGTGGCAGATCCCGATGTTCATGCTGATCGACACGGCCAGCATTGTGCTGATGGGCATCGCGATGTTCGTCCTGACCATCGGCCTGGGCCTGTCCTACGGCCCGCAGTCGGCGCTTTACGCTGAGATGTTCCCGGCCAACGTCCGCTACTCCGGCGTATCCATCGGTTACGCCATCGGCGCGATTCTGGGCGGCGCGTTTGCTCCGCTGATCGCCGAAGTGTTGCTGGGCGCAACCGGAACTACCATCTCCATTGGCATCTACATCATGGTGCTCTGCGTCATCTCGCTGATAGCCGTCTCCGTGGTCAAGGAGACCAAGGGCAAGAACCTGCGGGTGGAAGACGCCCACCAGGAGTACCTGCAGCAGCATCCTGAGGCGCGGGACTCCTACTAAGGATTCAGCAAGCGAATTCACGCGGACCGCCGCCGGTACTGGTTACCGGCGGCGGTCCGCTGCTTTATGGGCTGCGTGCATCCGCTACTGGGATCGCAGCTACTGGGGGAGCACCGCCAGGACCTCGTCGTCGCTGACTTGGTTGAAGAGCCGGTAGGCCTCACCGACGGCCCGAAAGCCCCGCGGCTGACGCAGGCAAAAGACGGCATCGGCCACTTTTCCCAGTTCTGCGCAGGTCTGGGGAGGCCCTACCGGGACGGCGACGACGATCTCCCGCGGCTTGCTTTGCCGGACGGCTTTGATCGCGGCCTTCATCGTGGCGCCGGTCGCCACTCCGTCGTCGCAAAGGATAACGGTGCGGCCGCCGACCTGTGAGGCCCTTCCGTGCAGGTACGCTTCCTGGCGGCGCTGCAGTTCGGCATGCTCCGCGTCCTGGACGGCTTGGAGGCGCTGCTCGCGGTAATTGCGGCGGCGTAGTTCGGCCACAATGTGGTCCACCATAACGACGGCGGTGTGCCCGCCGTGTGCGGCCAAAGCTCCGAAGGCCACCTCTGGTTGATCGGGAATCCCCAACTTGCGGACAATGAGCGCATCAAAGTCAGCGCCGAGTTCATTCGCCAGAACAGCAGCCACGGGAACGCCGCCACGGGCCAGTCCAAGCACGGTGACGTCGCTGCGCCCGCGGTAGTCAGCCAACTCGGCCGCCAATTGATGCGCCGCATCGGACCGATCGGCAAAAGGGGAAGGCGCCGCGCTCAACAGTCCCACGGCCTCCAGTATCCTCTCCCTTGCGCGAAGGGGCGAGAGATGCGGGACCCGGGGCGAGCGGGCTGTGCCGACTGGGCGAGGACTGGCTGGATGGATGGCCACGGGGCGCGCCGGGCAAGCCCCGCCCCTCGCGAACTCCGGACGGCATCATAGTGGTTGCGCCGGCGCAATCGTTTGAGGACGGGATGGGTAGTTCTCCCCATCGCGGCGGCGGGACCGCCCCGATAAGCTCGAATCAACGGTCGGGCTCGGAACGGGGGCCCGCACCGCATCGGCCGGACTTGGGTCCGGGCGTGGAAGAGCCGGAGCCGCAGGATTCCCCCCAACGCCTGCTGCTCCGGCCCTTTCGTTTAACCGGGGCCTGAAGCCTGGTTGGTGTCTTCAGCCGTAGTTGGCGCCGAATCCGTTGCGCCGATAGGAACTCCGTGCGGTTGACCTTCAGGTAGAGACCAGTGCCAGTGCTGCTGTGCTTGAGTCGATGGAGAGTGCTCTGACGGGTTCACTTGTATCCGGCTTCCCTGGCGCCCGCGCAATGCGGCGAGGATCGTCCCGCAGTTAGCGAGGGGGTGCGAGATGGCATCCAGGGCCTTTGCCTGCGCCGCACCTTGACGCGGGTGGATTGGATGGACAGAAAACTTCCCTGAACGGGTGGATGCCCCTGACGCGCATTAGTGGCGTCAGGGGCATCTACCCGTTCGGATATCGAGAGGCGGCGCTATTTCTTGAGAGCGTCCGCATCTTCGACGAGCAAATCGTCGAACTTCTCTAGATCTTCGCTGAGACCTGCGTACACTTCGGGCTTCTTAGACTTGAGGTAAGCGCCGTAGATGATGCCGCCGACGACGGCGAGCACTAATATCCACGGCAGCACGAGCACATAGGGTTCCTCGGAACCTGCCACGAGCGGGAACTGAACAATCGCCATGATGCTGAAGACCGCTAGTGCGATAAAGCCAATACCTGGTGCGATCAAGGTCGTCCAGAGTCTCGGGTCGTGCTTTTTGCGGAAGTAGACAACGACTGAAAGAGCGGCGATCGCCTGCACGATGATGATCGAGAGTGTCGCGAAGCCGAGACCCACCGGAACGAGTGTGAGGATCGACGGCAGATCCGGGAAAGTGAAACGGAAGATCGCCGCGATGACCAAGGCAAAAATCAGGTTGGTCAGTAGCGCGCGCTGCGGCGCTCCCTTCGAGTTGGTCTTAGCCAGCCACTGCGGCAGCACACGTGCGCGACCGAGCGAGAAGAGGTAGCGTCCGGCCGAGTTATGGAATGCCAGCTGTGCGGCGAAGAGGCTGACCACGACGAGCACAAGGGCGATGACGACGAAAACTGGCCCAAGATGCTTGTCGATGAGCATCAGTGTGAGGTCGCCCGCCTCAAGATGATCCATTGCCGTCGCCTGCGCAATGTCGGGACCGATCGAACTGACGATCGCCCACGCGGCAAACGCATGCATGAGACCGATGATGATGATGGCCGCGTAGGTCGCTTTGGGAATGGTCCTGTGTGGATCCTTCGCTTCCTCACCGAAGAGCGCCGTTGCCTCGAAGCCGATAAACGCGGTGGCCGCGAGCAGCAGGCCAATCCACAATGATCCGCCCATAACGATTTCAGGCGTGAACACCGAAAAATCGAGGCCCTGCTGGAAGAGCACGGAGAAGCCGAACACGAAGACCATGATGATTTCGAGCACGAGCGCGACACCCAGAACGACGGCGCTCACATGAATACCCGAGATGGCGAGCAGGTAAACGAGTACGAAGAGCACCGAACCGGTCAAGAACCAATCGAGCGTGAACGCCTCACCGAAGAGTTCGGGCATGACGACCATGCCGGCGAAGAAGCCGATGGTTCCAAGGGCGCCGGCCACGAAGGCGTTGTAACCGATCGTGGCGATGATTCCAGTGATGAGGCCCGCAGTCTTGCCCAAACCTTTTACCGCGATCGCGTAGAAGCCACCAGCGTTGGTCAGCTCCTTAGTGATCTGCGCGTAGCCGATCGCAAAGAGCAGCAGGGCCGCTGCGACCATAAGGATTGCGACGGGAACACCGCCGCCGTTGCCGTGCGCGATCGCGAGCGGGAGCACGACAATGAGAACCGTGACTGGAGCCACTGCAGCGAGAACGAGAAAGACAATCGCACTTACTCCAAGCTGGTTGCGTGCCAACACTTCGGTGTGTTTCTCAGACAACTGAACTCCATTCGAATGAGTTGTGGTGAATATCGGAAGTGAATCGCACGGCCAGTGGCGAATCTTTACATCGAGGTCTCGGCCTACGACGCAGATGAGCTGTCAGTCAACTACCCTGACCGTGCAGCCCATCTAGCTCCCGGACTAATACAGCCAGTTTGCGCCGGATACCGCGGTTCTGGCTTGTCATTCCGCGCATGAAGCTAGACAATGCGTGCCCGAAAGTCACTGTTTTCCCGGCTGTATGGCGCTGGCGGCGGTTATGCCGGGAAGGAGGAACGGCCGGTGTAGCCATAGTCGGACAGCAGGTTGACTCCGTTGACGGCGCGGGACCGGCGGGAGGCCAAGTAGCCGACGCTCCAGGCAATGTCGTCGCCCGACTGGAGGGGAAAAGACGGGTTATCCATGGATTCGCCCAGGCCGCGGCGCGCCATGGGCGTATCAACAATCGACGGGCAAACACTATTGACCCGGATCCCATACTCGTCGAACAGTTCTACGGCCAGCGCCCGTGTCATTTGGACGAGTGCGCCCTTGGACGCGTTGTACGCGAGCATGCCCGGCACCGCGACGAAGCCGGAGTCAGAGCCGACGATGGTCACGCTGCCGCCCTCTGCGCGCCTGAGGAATGGAAGAGCAAACTTGACCGCAAGGAATGTGCCGACGACGTTGACGTCGAGGACCTCCCGAAAGCTCTTGGAACTGACGTCCTCGCACGCCGCTCCCATTTCACCCTCGATACCCGCGCAGCAGACGAGCGCGTCGATGCCACCCAACTCGCCGGCGATTCCTCCCATCGCCTCTTCCAGTTGAGGGTCTTCGGCGACATCTGCGCGTGCGGACACGACTCGCGACGGTCCGACGAGTTCGAGTTCAGAGATGGCCGCGTCCAGCCGGTCTTGGTTCCGGCCGACGATGCCAACCTGTGAACCTTCCAGTGCGAATAGCCGCGCCACGGCGAGGCCGATGCCGGACGAACCGCCCGTTACGACGACGCGTTGCGGCAGGTTGCTGCCCTGAGTGGCTGAAAGTGACATGTGTGCTCCAACTCCTTAGGCCCGGCGATCGCCTGGCTCTCGGCTTTCGCGGATTGGTTGTGAGACAAGTTACTAACAGTGGGCGCGCGACGGAATAGCAGTCCAGTCACTAGACTTGAAGTCTGAATAGTAGATGGGGGCAGCCCCTATTCCTTTTGACTGGACTGGGGGTATAGTCGCGGTTACACATCCCAGACTTCGGAGCGAGGAGCCCCATGCCACAGCTGTCCCGTGAGGAAGCCCTCACTATCGCCCGCAACGCTCTACCGATGTTCGGGATAGCGGAAGACGCCGTGATCGACTTCGTCAAACATCGCGAAAACGTCGTCTTCCGCGTGTCCGAGGGGTCAGCCGCCTATGCGCTCCGAATTCATCGGCTGGGTCATCGGACTGACGACGAAGTAGGCACCGAAGGCGCTTTCATGACCGCTTTGGGCGCAGAAGGTTTCCCTGTTTCTGCAGTCGTCCGGACCGTTGCGGGCGCCCTGTTCGCGCCTGTTCCTGACAGTAGAGGGCGGACTCACCACGTCGATGTACAGAGGTGGGTTGCAGGCGGCGAGCCCTTGGGCGATGCCGGAGCGGCATGGCTTGGCGAAGAAGCCATGCCGGTAGAAGTTTTCGCGCGACTCGGCGAACTCTGCGCCACGTTCCATCTGGCATCGCGTCGAATTGGGAAGGTTTCCGGTTACTCCAGGCCGGCGTGGGACGCCGAGGGGCTTGCCGGAGCGGCAGCCCTGTGGGGTGATCCCCGCCGGCTGGCGAGGACCAATGATGAACGCGATGCGATCGACGCGGCCGTGCGACGCATCGTCCAACGCCTGGATCAGTTGGGAACTGCGCCCGAAATCTACGGCGTCATCCATGCTGACTTCACGCCCGAGAACGTTCTGACCGCGGGGGGACAGCACGTCCTCATTGACTTTGACGATTTTGGAGAAGGCTGGTGGCTGTTCGATCTGGCCACCATTCTGTTTTGGTACCACCGTCACCCTCAAGCCGTGGAGTATCGCCAGGCGCTGCTGGCCGGTTACCGGAAACAAGCGGACATCCCGGAGCGTGCCCTCGACGACTTGGACACGTTCATCGTCGCCCGGGGCCTCACCTACCTGGGATGGGCCGCCGACCGACCGGGAGATGAGACCAGCGTCTTTCTGCAGTCCGAGGTTCTGCCCGTGGTCGTGGATTTGTGCCGTGAGTACGTGGCTGCCGAAAGGCAGCGGCAGGAAGGGCAGCATACCCCGCAGGAAGCTAGCCTCCTCGCCCGCCGGGCCGCGACCATCGGACCCTACTCGCCACTTTTCTACGACCGGCCGCTACACTTCGTGTCCGGTGACGGAGTGTGGTTGGTTGATTCGGAGGGAAACCGCTACCTCGACGCGTACAACAATGTTCCGCAGGTCGGCCATGCAAATCCTCGGGTTGCAGATGCCGTATGCCGGCAGCTCAAAACGCTCAATGTCCACACGCGATACCTCAGTGAACCAATCGTGGACTACGCCGAGCAGCTCTTGGGCACCTTCGACGCACCGCTTGAACGCGTCTACTTCACGAACAGCGGATCCGAGTCGAACGAGCTTGCCATCCGGATTGCAAGGCATATGACCGGCCGCAGCGGCGTGATCGTCACCGACCACAGCTACCACGGCAACACGATTGCGCTCGCCGCGCTGACGACCGGGTTGACCGTCTCGGAGCCATTTGGCGACCACGTGCGGCCTATACACGTACCGGATCTCGATAGCGAGGGGGAGCACGCGGATTCAGGAGTCATACTGGACCGCGCTTTGGCGGCGATCGACGAGGCCATTGCGTCCCTTGTCGAATCCGGCCACGGCGTGGCTGCCCTCCTCATCGAGCCGGCGTTCTCCACCGAGGGTCTGCCCCGTGTGCCTGCGGGGTACCTCGAGGGGGTCGTCGAACGGATTCGGGCGGCCGGCGGCTTGGTTATTGCAGATGAGGTCCAGACCGGGCTGGGCCGTTTGGGTGATGTTTGGTGGGGGCACCAGGCCACCGGCATCGAGCCGGACCTGGTCACGCTCGGCAAGCCGTTGGGCAATGGCTACCCGCTCGGCGGCGTGGTCACCACCGCAGCAATCCTTGAGTCCTTCAGCAGCGCCAACATGTACTTCAATACTTTTGCCGGCACCGCCACCGCTGCGGCCGCCGGCCAAGCCGTGCTGAACGAGATCACCCAACACGGTTTGATTGCCCGCTCCGGCGCACTCGGACGGCACGTCGCCCGCCGGCTCGAAGACTTGGTGACCAGGCATCCCCGGGCCGCCTCTGCGAAGGGGCGAGGTCTGTTTTTCGGTTTGGAACTTGTTGACGATGCCGGCCGACCGGATTCCGGCTTGGCCAAACGGATCGTCGAAGCTCTCGTGCGGGAAGGGATCCTGATCAGCCGCATCGGCCCGAACGACAACATCCTCAAGATCCGGCCGCCACTCGTGATTGGCCGAGACGAGCTGGACCGCGTCATAGACGCCCTCGACGTGGCACTCGCCGCGGAAACCCGTGCAGAAGCCGTCCACGCATGAACGCCGACGATCGTTCGAGTCCGTCCACGGCACGCCGCGGGGATAGTGAATCGGGAACCCAGCTTGCTGAGCTGCCCCTCCCGCTCCGCAAGCGGCAGCAGTTGCAAACCCGTCACGACTTGGTGCGCTCAGCCATTGACATCATCGATGCCTTGGGAGAGAAGTCGGCCACGATCGATCGGATTACCGCACGGGCCGGAACGTCGCGGGCAACCCTCTACGCACATTTTCCGGGGGGCCGTGCCGACGTGCTGGCCGAGGCCTATAAGACCGTTGGCCAGGATTTGATAGAGGCAGCGGAGCGAGACGCCTCAGGGCAAGACGATTGGATCGAAAAGCTTTGCGCCTACCCGCGTGCCATGCTCGCCCTTGCCGCTCGGCGCGAGCTGGGCTTCTTCTACAACGTCTCGGGGCCCCAGCACTTCGGGATCGGCAAGCGCCGAGGCAGCGCCTCGCAACATACCCTCGACATGTTTGTCGGCGAGCTCCAGCAAGCCCAGGAACGCGGGGACCTGCGTGCGGACATCGATATCGAGGCGGTTGCAGGGCTCCTCATCGGCGCCATCCGCGAAGCCGGAATTGATGCTGCCCGTGAACCAGCAACGGCGTCCCGGAACCTCACAGCGTTCCGTCAGCTTCTGCAAGCCGTCGCCGGCCGCTGACTCGCTCAGCTGCGCCGGTACGTGCTGGGCGGGACCCCGAAAGCACCGCGAAAGACCCGGCTGAAATGGGCCGCATCGGTGAAGCCCCAGCGGGTCGCGATGGCACCGACCGGGCGGTCGGCCTGGAGCGGATCGCGCAGGTCCCGGCGGCAGCGTTCGAGTCGCCGGGCGCGGATCCATCCGGCCACCGTGGTACCGGCGTCGTGGAAAATGCTGTGCAAGTGCCGGGTGGAGATGAAATGGGCTGCGGCGATGGCTGCCGGAGACAGCTCCGGGTCGCCCAGGTTCGCTTCGATGTGCTGGCGGATCCGCGCGAGCAACTCGCCATGGTGGCCGCGCTGTGGGCCGTTCCCACTACGCAGTTCGCTGTCGAAAAGGGTGGCCAGCAGGTCTACCGCGTTGTGGGCCAGCCGGTGGCCGCTGGGGCCCGATAGCAGCTCAAGGTTGTCCGCCAGTTGCACCATGAACGGGCTGATCATCCGGCCGATGCCGGCATCCCCGGCCATCCGGACAGCCGTGAGTTCGGCTACCGACTCGGTCGGCAGATCCAGCGCGTCGTGCGGGAACATCAACACCAGGGTGCGGAAATCGTCGTCGAACTCCAAGGTGTAGGGCCGGTGGGTGTCATAGACCGCCAGGTCACCAGGACGCAGCGTGGCTTCGCGGTTGTCCTGGATAAGGATGCCGGTGCCGGACAGTTGCAGGTTGAGCTTGTAGTAGAGCCGGTCGGACCGCGTGATCAGCGCCGGCGTGCGCAGCACCTTGTGGCTGTTCGCCGTCACTTCAACCACGGACAACTCGTCCAGAACCCGGGAACGCAGGCGGCCCTGGAACCCGGTGGGGGAGTTGGTCCGGGCCTGCAGGGGCACAAAGGACTCGGAAATCAGCGTGTTCCACTCGGCGAACGAACGGGCTTCGGCAACCTGCACCACGGAAGTGGGCTCGGCAGGCAAGGACGGCTCAGAAGACGCAGCGGGCTCGGCAGCCCCGGCAGGCATGGACGGGGCAGCGGGCTCGGCAGGAACGGAACCACGGAAATGGCTGGCGGTCTCGGCTATGCCTGATCGGCTGGGGGTGCTGCGTTCGGGATCGGTAATCGTCACGGTGGCCCCTTCACATGGAACCTGGCTTGGGTGTGTCTTGCGACACAGTCTCCATACCATAGCCTCTGCGCGACCGGGTTGTCATCTATTTTCCACAACCGGCGAAAAAAGAATCGGATCAGGATTCTGCTGAAACCATTCGAAGCCAGCTGTCCAGATGCTCGGTCAGCTGTTCAGGCGAGTGGTGTTCCGGGGTGAGGGAGGCGGTGATCTGCGCACCCAACAAAAAAGACATCAACTGGCCTGCCAGTACGTCATCGCTGGCATGCGTGCGGACGTCGCCAGCCTCCCGCGCCTCGGCCAGAAAGCGCATGAAGTCCACCCGCCAGCGTTCCATCGAATCGGCATGGAGCCTGGCCTTGTCCGGGTCGATGAGCGCCTTTTGCCAGAACGGAATGACCAGCCGGGCCTCGCTGATGGTCACATCGGTGACGGGCAGCACCTCCAGGCAGTAGCGGCGTAAGGCGTCCAAGCCGCTGTGGCCTTGGATCGAATCGGCCACCCGCCGGTTTGTTTGGTCGAAGACGTAGCCGAAGGCAAAGGCCAGCAGGTCGTCCTTGGTGGGGAAGTAAGGCTTGAGGGCGCCGTTGGCAAAGCCTGCCTCCGCGGCAATTTCCCGCATGGTGGCACCGTCGATGCCGTGCCGGGCGATGATCCGCCACGTAGCCTGGACCAGGTCGATCCTGCGCTGGTCGTGGTCGACAATCTTTGGCACCGGCCGCCTCCTATATAAAACGTGCGTAGAAAAACCCTTGCCATGAATCCTACTGAGGGTTATTCTCTACGAACATAGAAAAAAGAACGTGGTGTCGATCACAGCTGTTGTTCGGCTCGCGTCTACCCCCCCAGCCATTTCCGAAAGGGCCGCTATGACCACCGCTGCTGCAGCCACTGTTTCCTCCTATGCTTTGGCCTCCGCCGAGGAAATCACCGCCGTCCGCACCATCCTGGCCGAGGCGGGGCTGGCGGGGGAGAACACCCGCTTCGCCTACCTCGGGCTGCTGGACCCGCCGCGCCGCCGGGACGAAGCGACGGTTGACCGGCGTTTCCGGGCCTTCCTGCTCGACGTCACCGGTGCGGCGCCGAAGGACGTGACCGTCTCCGTTACGTCCGGCAAAGTCCTGACGGTGGCCGAGCTGGACACCTCGGTGACCGGCGAACTGCCCGTGCTGGAGGAGGAGTTCGAGGTGGTTGAAGCCATCCTCTCCACCGATGAGCGCTGGCTGAAAGCCATTGCCGACCGCGGTCTGGAGATCGACAAGGTGCGGGTCGCGCCGCTGTCTGCCGGCGTGTTCGAGTACCCGGAGGAGAAAGGCCGGCGGATCCTGCGCGGCCTGGCGTTCTACCAGAACTTCCCCGAGGACAGTGCCTGGGCGCACCCCATCGATGGGCTGGTGGCCTACGTGGACATCGTGAACAAGACCGTTGACCAGGTACTGGACTTCGGCGTCATGCCCGTTCCCGCCGAGCACGGCAACTACACCGATCCGGAGCTGACCGGCGAGCTCCGCACCACGCAGAAGCCCATTGAGATCACCCAGCCCGAGGGCCCAAGCTTCACGGTCACCGGCGGCAACCACATCGAGTGGGAGAAGTGGTCCTTCGACGTGGGCTTCGACGTCCGCGAAGGTGTGGTGCTGCACAACATCGGCTTTCAGGACGGTGACCGCACCCGCTCCATCATCAAGCGGGCTTCCATTGCGGAGATGGTGGTCCCGTACGGCGACCCGTCGCCGGTGCGCTCCTGGCAGAACTACTTCGACACCGGCGAATACCTGGTGGGCCAGTACGCCAACTCGCTGGAACTGGGCTGCGACTGCCTGGGCGAGATCACCTACCTCTCGCCCGTGATCGCGGACGGCTTCGGCAACCCGCGTGAAATCCGCAATGGCATCTGCATGCACGAAGAGGACTACTCCATCCTGGCCAAGCACTCCGACCTGTGGACCGGGATCAACTACACCCGCCGCAACCGGCGCATGGTGGTCTCCTTCTTCACCACCATTGGCAATTACGACTACGGCTTCTACTGGTACCTCTACCTGGACGGCACCATCGAGTTCGAGGCCAAGGCCACCGGCATCGTCTTCACCAGCGCCTACCCGGGCAAGGGCTATGAGTACGCCTCCGAGATGGCCCCGGGCCTGGGCGCGCCGTACCACCAGCACCTGTTCAGCGCCCGCCTGGACATGGCGCTGGACGGCTTCACCAACCGGGTCGAGGAGGAGGAAGCGGTGCGGGTTCCGCTCGGCAAAGGCAACGAGCGGGGCAATGCCTTCACTCGCCGTCGTACTCTGCTGAAGACCGAGTCCGAGGGCGTCCGCGAGGCGAACATGCCCGCCGGCCGGACCTGGCACATCTCCAACCCGGAATCCACCAACCGGCTGGGCGAGCCGGTGGCTTACAAACTGATGCCGCAGGGCCAGCCCACGCTGCTGGCCGATCCGGAGTCGTCGGTGGCCAAGCGCGCAGCCTTCGCGGCCAAGGACCTGTGGGTCACCCAGTACGCCGAGGACGAGCGCTACCCGACCGGCGACTTCGTGAACCAGCACGCCGGCGGCGCCGGGCTGCCGGCTTACGTCGCGCAGGACCGCAAGATCGACGGCGAGGACATTGTGCTCTGGCATACCTTCGGCCTGACCCACTACCCGCGGGTGGAGGACTGGCCGATCATGCCGGTGGACACGGCCGGATTCAGGCTTCGCCCGGACGGCTTCTTCGACCGCAGCCCCGTGCTGGACGTGCCGGCGAACACGCCTGCCGCCGGCGGGCACTGCCACCGCTAACCAGGCGGTGTGGAGATGACCGCGGTTGCGCAGTGGAAATCCAGGGCAAAGCACGACGGCGGGGCGTGGCTCGTGCGGCTGGCCCGGCTGTGCGCCGTGGTCGCCTTCATCTCCATCGCCGCACACCTGTGGATGGCCTGGCAGCACCTGCACACTCCCTGGCAGAGCCTACTGATGCTGGTCATGGCCGCGTTCTGCCTGCCGTGCGCGCTGAAAACCTGGCGCCACGGCGGGGCGGATCCGGCCCGGATGCTGATGTTCGCTGCCCTGGCCATGGCAGCCTTCCACACCCTGCTGCTGACAGGCACCGGCACCCATGGCGGCGGCCACGCCGGGCACGGTTTCGCTTCAGCCGGGAGCACTGCGATCGCTGCGGGCCCCGACGGGAGCCTAGCCGGGTCTGCAACCACGGCCGCGGTCCTGCCGCACACCGAAATGATGCTGGGCGTCATCCTGCTGGAACTGGCGGCGGCCATGTCGGCCGCCATCTACCTGCACCGGCTTCGCCAGCGTCAGTAGAAGCTGCCTCCCGCCCTTACGTTGAGGCAAACGTAAGGGCGGGAGGCGGTTCATCGTTTGGCAGGCGAGTGCTCCCGGCGTATGAATGAGGAGTGACTCCCGACTCCGACTCTGCTCCAAAAGACCGTCCCGCTGCCGGCATTTCGGTCGGCCCCGACGGCGCCGAGACCGGTTTTGAGCCGGATCCCGGCCGCTGGCGGATCCTGGCGGTGCTGCTGGTGGCCATCTTCATGTCGCTGGTGAGCGTCAGCATCGTTAATGTGGTGCTGCCGTCCATCCAGATCGGGCTGGGTGCCTCCGACTCGGACCTGCAGTGGGTCCTCTCCGGCTATGCCCTGACCTTCGGCGTGGTGCTGGTGGCCGCCGGCCGGGCGGGCGACATATTGGGCCGCGGACCGTTGTTCATCGCGGGCGTCGCGCTTTTCACCCTCTCCTCGGTGGCCGCCGGTCTGGCTCCCGACCCGCTCAGCCTGAACATCGCACGGTTTCTGCAGGGGCTGGGTTCCGGACTGCTGAATCCGCAGGCCGTGGGCATGATCCAGCAGTACTTCCGCGGGGCCGAACGCGGCCGGGCCTACGGCGCACTCGGCAGCGTGATTGGCATTTCGGTGGCCATCGGGCCGTTGCTCGGCGGGATGATCATTGAGCTCGTCGGTGTGCAGCAGGGGTGGCGCTGGACCTTCCTGGTGAATGTCCCGGTCGGGATCCTCGCCATCGTGCTCGCGCTGTTGTGGTTCAAGCCCCGGCGCGCCGACGGCCGCTCCGAGGCAGCCAAAGCCGATCGCGACTTGGACCCTCTCGGCGCGGTGCTCCTGGGTCTGGCGGTGCTGGCGCTGCTGCTGCCTTTTGTGGAACGCGGGAGCGGGCCCTGGATCTGGCTGCTGCTCCCCGGCGGTGCGGCACTGCTGGCGGGATGGACGTGGTGGGAACATGCCTACCGGCGGCGGGGCCGGAGCCCGATGGTGGACCTTCGGATCTTCCGCACGCACAGCTTTTCGAACGGCTCCTTGATCGCCGGGCTGTACTTCATGGGTGTGACCAGCGTGTGGGTCTTGGTGGCGCTTTACATTCAGCAGGGTTTGGGCGGCACCGCGCTCGAGGCCGGGCTGATCGGCCTGCCCGCCGCCCTGCTCAGCGCGTATGCATCGCACTGGTCGGGCAAGCGCGTGCTGGAGCAGGGGCGGCAATCGATCGTCGTCGGGATTCTCTGTGCACTGCTGGGGCTGGGCCTGACCATCGCCGTCATCCAACTCGAGGCGGCCGGCGTGCTCAGCATCTGGTGGATGCTGCTGACGTTGTCCTTCATCGGAATGGCACAGGGCCTGATCATTACTCCCAACCAGACGCTGACACTGGCCGAGGTGTCCTTGGAGTATTCCGGCAGTGCCGGGGGAGTGCTGCAGACGTCGCAGCGGATCGGCACCGCGGTGGGCATCGCGGTGATCACCGCCGTCGCCTTTGCGGTCCAAGCCCAAGCAGGCTGGACCGCTGCGATCACCGCGGGCCTGTGCGTCACCGCCGTGTCGGTCCTGGGCACGCTGGTGATCGCCGTGTCCGATGCCCGTCGCAGCTCGCGCGCCGCCATAGCGGAGTCAGGACGCAGCTGATCCGGACAGCCGCGGATCAGTGCTGGCGGACTTCGATCTGTCCCTCGCGGACACGCGTTTCGTAGGCAGGCTGCTCGGAACTGGCAGGGCCTCTGACTACGCTGCCATCCGCCAGCCGGAAAGTGCTGCCGTGCCAGGGGCAGGTGATGCACCCGTTGTCCACGGTTCCCTCCTCCAGTGGTCCGCCCATGTGGCTGCAGACGCTGTCCAGGGCTTGGAGAGTGCCGCCGCTGCGGTAAAGCACCAGCGAGAGGTCGCCGACCTGCGCTAGGTGCGGCGTGTCATCGGCCAGTTCGCTCTCGGCAAGGACACCGGTCCATTCGGCTGGCCCCTCCCGCCACGCCGTGTGGTTGACGTTGACACCGCGTGAATAGCTTAAATGCCCGCCTAGGTAACCGCCGGTCATGAGTAAACCGAACCCGCCCAAGGCGATCACCTTGGCGATTCCGCGCCGGCCGCTGCGGCGGGCCACCAATGATGCCGTGAAGCAGACCAGCGCCGTCGCGTTCGCGGCGGCATGCACAATTCCCACCCGTCGGTCCTCGCCCTGCGTATCTGACCAGTCGTTGAGCCCGGCCCAGGCTGTGGGCGCAGCCGTCAGGATTCCGGCCGTGACCAGCAGATCGGCGGCCGGTTCAGCGCGGCGGCCGCCCACCGTGTCGAGCAGCGTCGCCATGCTCCACGCGCCGATGGGCAGGTCGGTCATGAGCGGGTGCAGCGGATGCCCCAGGAAGCTGCCGCTGAGGACATTCCTGACCGGCCGCGGCTTCACCAGCCGGCCCACCAGGCCGGCCACCGGCTGGGCCACCTTGTCCAGGGCTTCGGTTTGTTCGATCCGTGCCATCAGCTTGTGCAGAGCAGACATGGGCGTTCCTCTTCCCCGTAGAGTGATGGCCAACGGGAAAGCCCGCTGGCCGACTGACCGGCCCCCAGTAGCTGCCAGTGTTGCACCGGCGGGCGGAAGCGGCAAGGGTAGGCAAACGCCGGTGGGCGGCCTCCGTGCGGAAGCCGCCCACCGGCGTCGTTATTCAAGCGGGCTTGACGGAACTAGACCTGGTTGCCGATCTTGAAGCCCTTGGCGGCCTGGCCGCGGAAGGTGCCATCTTCGTCGTCCTCACGGGTGAAGGAGAAACCGTCGGCACCGATGGTCACCTCCATCTCGGAGTTGTCGGTGCGCTCGACGACTTCCTGCGGGTTGCCGTCGAGGTCCAGCACCAGGGAGGCCTCGGTGTACCAGGACGGGACCACCGGGTTGCCCCACCAGTCGCGCCGCTGGTTGTCGTGCACATCCCACGTGATGACGGGGTTGTCCGGGTCGCCGGTGTAGTAGTCCTGGGTGTAGATCTCCACACGGTGGCCGTCCGGATCCAAAATGTACAGGTAGAACGCGTTGGACACACCGTGGCGGCCCGGGCCGCGCTCGATCCGGTCCGACATGCGCAGCGCGCCCATCTTGTCGCAGATCTGGATGATGTTGTGCTTCTCATGCGTGGAGAAGGCCACGTGGTGCATGCGAGGGCCGTTGCCGCCGGTCAGGGCGGTGTCGTGCACGGTGCCCTTGCGGTGCATCCAGGCGGCGTAGGTCACGCCGTCGGAGTCCTTGATGTCCTCGGTGACACGGAAGCCCAGGTCCTCCAGGTACTTGCGGCCGCGCGGGACGTCCGGGGTGACCTGGTTGAAGTGGTCCAGGCGCACCAATTCGCCGGCGGAGTAGAGGTCGTAGCGCATGTGCAGGCGCTCCACGTGGTCCACCTCGTGGAAGAACTCGTACGGGAAGCCCAGCGGATCCTCCACCCGCAGCGAGTCCCCGATGCCCTTGACGAAGCCTTCCTTGCGGCGCTCGGTGCGGCAGCCCAGCTCCTTGTAGTAGGCCTCGGCGCGGTCCACATCCTCCGGGCTGCGTACCCGGTAGGCGAAGGCGGCGACGGCCGCGATCGGGCCCTTGCGCAGCACCAGGTTGTGGTGGATGAACTCTTCGAACGAGCGCAGGTAGATCGCTTCGTCGTCTTCGTGGGTCACGTGCAGGCCCAGCAGGTCCACGTAGAACGCACGGGACTTGGCCAGATCGGTGACCACGATCTCCATGTAGGCGCAGCGCAGGATGTCCGGGGCGGGGACGGAGGGCTTGGGGATTTCGTTGCTCATGTTCTCTCCTTCGAGCGGTGGGGGTAGGGGTTAGGCGTCCGGGATAGCGGCGGCGTCCTCGGCCTTGCCGAAGACCGGATTGTGCACCTCGCCGAGGTTGATGTGGACAGCCTGCTGGTCGGTGTAGAAGTCGATGGAGCGGTAGCCGCCCTCATGGCCCAGGCCGGATGCCTTCACGCCGCCGAAGGGGGTGCGCAGGTCGCGGACGTTGTTGGAGTTCAGCCACACCATGCCGGCCTCGACGTTCTGCGCGAAGTTGTGCGAGCGCTTGAGGTCGTTCGTCCAGATGTAGGCGGCCAGTCCGTACTTGGTGTTGTTGGCCAGCTCCAGGGCCTCCTCGTCCGTGTCGAACGGGGTGATGGCCACCACCGGCCCGAAAATTTCCTCCTGGAAGATCCGGGCGTCCGGGGCCACATCGGCGAAGACGGTCGGCTGGATGAAGTTGCCTTCCGGGAACTCCGCGGGGCGGCCGCCACCGGCGGTCAGGCGGGCCTCCTGCTTGCCGATCTCCACGTAGGACATGACCTTGTCGAAGTGCTCCGGGTGGACCAGGGCGCCGACCTCGGTGGACTCCTCGTGCGGCAGGCCGACCTTCACTCGCTTGGCCTGCGCCGAGTAGCGCTCGACGAATTCGTCGTAGATGCTCCGCTGGACCAAGATGCGCGAGCCGGCGGTGCAGCGCTCGCCGTTGAGCGAGAAGACGCCGAAGATGGTGGCGTCGATGGCGGCATCCAGATCGGCATCTTCGAAGACGACGGCGGGGGACTTGCCGCCCAGCTCCATGGACAGGCCCTTCAGGTACGGGGCCGCGTTGGCGAAGATGATCTGGCCCGTGCGCGACTCGCCGGTGAAGGAGATCAGCGGGACGTCCGGGTGCTTGACCAGGGAGTCGCCGGCGAAGCCTTCCTCACCGTAGCCGTGGACGATGTTGAAGACGCCCTCCGGCAGGCCGGCTTCCTCGAAGATCCCCGGCCACAGGGACGCGGAGAGCGGGGTGAACTCGGCCGGCTTCAGGACCACGGTGTTGCCGGTGGCCAGTGCCGGGCCCAGCTTCCAGGACTCCAGCATGAACGGGGTGTTCCACGGGGTAATCAGGCCGGCGACGCCGATCGGCTTGCGGTTCACGTAGTTGGCTTGGCGTCCGGGGACCTTGAAGGCGTCGTCGTGCTGGGAAACGATCAGGTCGGCGAAGAAGCGGAAGTTTTCCGCTGCGCGCTGCGCCTGCCCCAGGGCCTGCTTGATCGGCAGCCCGGTGTCGAAGCACTCCATTTCGGCCAGTTCCTGGCCGCGGGACTCGACGATGTCGGCGATCTTGTGCAGCACGCGGGAGCGCTGGCGCGGAAGCATGGTCGGCCAGGGACCGTTCTCGAAAGCGTCCTTCGCGGCGGCGACGGCCGCGGCGACGTCGGCGACCTTGCCGGAGGCTGCCTTGATGTACGGCTTGTTGGTGACCGGGTCCAGCACGTCGAAGGTGTCGCCGTCGATGGAGTCGACGAGCTTGCCGCCGATGTAGTGCTGCAGATGGGTGGGCAGGTTGTCAGGAACAAAGTGCTCGGCCATGATGGTCCTTTCCATTGGGGGTTGCGGTCTCGGGTGGTCGGTGGGGTCTAGAGGGGCGAGGGCGGCATGCCGTCCGCGGCCAGATAGGCATTGAGCGTGTTGGTCCGGTGGGCCCGGGCCGCCTTCTCCACTTCGCTGGTGCTGGCACCGGCGTCGATCAGATCCAGCAGGTGCTCGTGTTCCTCCACGGAGGAGCGGGCACGGCCGGGAATGTGGCTGAAGCTGGAGGCCCGCATCGCGTTGAGCCGGTTCCAGCCCCGGTGGACCAGGTCCAGGATGTGCGGATTGGGGCAGCGCTCGTACAGCACAGCGTGGAACCTGTCGTTGAGCTGGGTGAAGCGGGGCGGATCGAAGTCCTCCAGGCAGCGGCGCAGCTCGGCGTTGATCGCCCGTGCTTCGGCCAAGTCCACCGCGGAAAGCAGCGGAGCGGCCAGCGCAGTTGCCGCTCCCTCGATCACGGCCAGCGTCTCCATCGTGTGCAGATACAACTCGGCATCAACGGCTGCTACAGTCGCGCCGATGTTGCGCTCGAAGGTCACCAGGCCCTCGGCCTCCAGCCGGCGGATCGCCTCGCGCACCGGCACTGTGCTGCAGCCCAGCTCCGCGGCGATGGTGCCGAGGACCAGCCGGTACCCGGGCACCAGCTCGCCCTTGGAGATCCGCTCGTGGAGCAGCTCGTAGGCCTGCTCCGATTTGCTGGGGGCCAGGGTGGTCACTTCGGCTGCTCCGCGACCCATGCGTCGTACCGGGCGCGCCATTCGGCGTTCATCGGGAACAGGCCCTCGATCTTGTGGCCTTCCTTGACCATCTCGAACACGAAGGTGTCCTGGCGTTCCTGCTCCACGACCTCGTCGGCGATCTCCGCGGCCAGTGCCGGCGGGATGACCAGGATCCCGTTGTCGTCGCCGACGATGATGTCGCCGGGCTGAATGGTGGTGCCGCCGCAGGCGACGGTGACGTCGGTGTCCCACGGGACGTGCTTGCGCCCCAGGACCGCCGGGTGGGCGCCGTTGTAGAAGGTGGGGATGTCCAGGGCCGCCACCTCGGAGAGGTCGCGGACGCCGCCGTCGGTAATGATGGCTTCCGCACCGCGCACCTGGGTGCGCAGGGCCAGAATGTCGCCGAGCGTGCCCGAGCCCTTCTCGCCGCGGGCCTCCATGACCAGGATCTCGCCGGGGCCGATGGCGTCGATGATGCGCTTCTGGGCGTTGTAGCCGCCGCCGTGGGACTTGAACAGGTCCTCGCGGTTGGGCACGTAGCGCAGCGTGCGTGCCGTGCCGATGACCTTCTGGCCTGGCTTGGTGGCCAGCAGGCCGTCAACGCTGACGTTGTTCAGCCCACGCTTGCGCAGTGCGCCGGAGATGGTGGCGGTGGCGACCGAGAGCAGCTTGGCCTTGACGTCCTCGGTCAGCGCGGACTTGCCGGTGATGGCCGGGGCCAGCCCGGCGGCTTCTTCGCTGCCGAAGGCATCGATCCGGTCCTGGTCGGTGACCTTCGGGGTGTTGCCGAAGGACGCGAATTCCGCCTCGCCCTGGGTGACCGTGGTGGACAGGCGGCCGGTGCTCAGCCCGGCGGCTTCGTCGGATACCTCAACCTCGACGACGTCGCCCGGCACGATCACGGACGAGCCGGCCGGCGTGCCGGTGAGGATGACATCGCCCGGGTGCAAAGTCATCAGCTGCGACAGGTCGGCCACGATCCGCGCGAAGGAGAAGATCAGCCCGGCGGTGGTGTCGTCCTGGACAACTTCGCCATTGACCCAGGTGCGGATCCGGAGCGCGTCCGGGTTGACCGAAGCGGCCGGCAGCAGGGCCGGGCCGATGGGGGTGAAACCGTCGCCGGACTTCGAGCGGATGTTGGAGCCCTTGTCCGCGTACTTGATGTCGTAGACGCCCAGATCGTTGCTGGCAGTCACGTGGCCCACATAATTCCAGGCCTCCTCCACCGAGACGCGGCGGGCGGGCTTGCCGATGATGAGGGCGATTTCACCCTCGAAGGCCAGCAGCTCGGTGTTGGCGGGACGCTCCACGATGCCGCCCGAAAGGGCCAGCGAGGAGGAAGCCTTCATGAAGTACGAAGGGTTGGCGGGAACCCGTCCGCGCTGTGCCGCCCGGGAATTGTAGGAGAGGTGTACGGCCAGCACCTTGCCGGCGTCCTCCAGGATTTTGGTATCCACCGGCTGCAGCGTGGCGGCAGACTGGGTGACGTTGCCTTCGGACAAAACATCCTCCTGTGAAGTACGAAATCGTATACGATCCATCATCGCGTGTGGCAGAAGCCACGTCAAGGGGGTGGCGAAACATTTCTCGACCGATCGGTCGGCGCCGCCCTGTTTTGCCACAGCCTGACGGCGGGATCGGTGGCGCAACCGTATTTCCCTGGGAGAATGCCGCACCACCTTGGTCGGGTGGGGAGGCTCACGGCCCGGACGTCTTGTTTCTTTCGGGGGGCAGCCTAGAGTGGATGCATACGCATGGATTAGCATGCGTACAGCTCAAGGAAGTGATTGTGTACATGAAGGCTTGGCAGTTTACAGAAACCGACGCACCTCTCTCGCTCAATGAAGTTGCTGCACCGGAACCTGCTGCGGATGAAGTTGTCCTGGACGTCAAGGCCGCTGGGCTGTGCCACAGCGATGTCGGGTTCCTTGATGGCACGTTGACAGCGCTGCTTCCGTTCAGGCCGATCACGCTCGGCCATGAAATAGCTGGTATTGTCTCAGCCGTCGGTGCGGATGTCACCACTTTCTCGGTGGGTGACCGAGCCGTTATTCCCGCCGCGATCGAAGGGCCCGGCACCTCGCTCGACGGCGGCTTTGCGGAGAAGGTGAAGGCCCCCGCACGGCTGGTGGCACCGTTGCCCGAAGGCGTCCCTTTTGACCAGGCAGCGGCCGCGACGGATGCGGGCATGACTTCCTACCACGCCATGATGGTTCAGGGCGGTCTCAAGCCGGGGATGAAGGTCGGGGTTATTGGCCTGGGTGGTCTGGGATCCCTCGGAGCGCAGACGGCGATCGCCAACGGCGCGGAACTTTACGTGGCCGAAATCAATGAGAAGGTGCACTCGATGGCACTCGACATTGATGCCACAGCAGTAGCCAAGGACATCCGGGACTTTGCCGACAAGGAGTTGGACCTAGTGGTCGACTTTGCCGGCTTCGGTACTACCACCGCCGGCGCCGTTGACGTCGTTCGTCGCGGCGGCCGCGTCGTCCAAGTGGGGCTCGGACGGAGCGAGGGCACCATCAACCTCCAGCAGCTCACGCTGAACGAAGTAGAGCTGGTAGGTTCCCAGGCAGGAACGCTGCAGGACTGCGCCGACGTGCTTCAGCTGATGGCAGACGGCAAGCTGTCGGCCCACATCAGCCAGATTTCCTTCGGCGAAATCGGAGAAGGCATCGGCAAGTTGGCCCGCGGTGAGGTTATTGGCCGGCTGGTCGCCTTGATCGACTGATCCAGCGGAGTCTCCAGACTCCTAGCCACTCAGATAAGGCACCTCCAGCCCGGCTGGGGGTGCCTTAGTGGGCTAAGTGCCCGGTTCAGCCCACGCTGGGCGCGCGGTTTGGCGGCGCGGGGATGGCCAGATTCCCGGTCGTATTGCCGCCGGTACGCTCTTCGGGCGACCCTGCGGAGGGCGGCCCGGGGATGGGCAGCCCAGGGGTGGGTAGCCCGGCTATCGGGGCTACAGCCGCGGCGGCTGCGGCAGCACCGTTGACGGCTCCGTCGGAACCGGGCGAACCGAACGAGGGCGAAACCACAACCGACTGTTCGGGCAGCGGGGCTTCGGCCAGGTTCCGCAGGCTCACGGCAACCTCGTGCGCGGTCGGACGCACGTCCGGGTTGCGGTTGGTCATCCGGGTCAGCAGTTCTTTCCAGTGGTCAGGGAGCGAGTCCGGCACCTCCGGGTCGCGCAGCAGCCGGGCCAGGGCGGCCTCCATCGGCGTGCCGGAAAAAGCCTTCTGGTGGGTGAGGCATTCGAGCAGAACCAAAGCCAGGGAATACACATCGCTGGCTCCGGTGACGGGGTGGCCCAACGCCTGTTCCGGGCTCAGGTAGTTGGCGGTTCCGATGGTTGCGCCCTGGGCGGTGGCCATGCTGGCTTCGACCATCCGGGCGATGCCGAAATCCGACAACTTGGGATGGTGGCGCGTGTCTGCGGCGTGCCCGTTGGCCAGCAGGATGTTGGCGGGCTTCACGTCGCGGTGAATCACGCCTTGGTCGTGGATGTAGTTCAGTGCGTCGGCCAAATCGGCGCCAATCTGCGCTGTTTCGACGGACGTCAGCGGTCCGTTGCGCAGTCTGCGCCGGAGGTCGGCTCCTTCAATCAGTTCCATCACCAGGAAACTGGTGGTGGCGCCGTCGTCGGCGGTGTGCAGGCCAGCATCCAGCAAGGTGACCAAGCCGGGGTGGTTCAGCGTGGCCAGCAGCAACGTCTCGGTGTGCTGCCGCCGGTACTCGTCGTCATCGGGCGTCGTCGGAGCGAACATCTTTACGGCCACGTCGCGGCCCAAGGATTCATCCACGGCCCGGTATACGGACGCTGCCCCACCGGTGCCGATGAGCTCCCGTGTCCTGTAGCGCCCGCCCAGGATTGTCTCCATCAAGCCTCCACGCCCCAGGATTTTGCTGTCGTCGGCAATTGTACCGATGATCAGCCTGCTTCGCGTCTACGGTTTGGTGCCAAAAGGGTTATCCGGCGAGGAATTCGATGGCGGCGGTCTTAAAGGTGCGGGAAGTCACCGCATTGGCATGCGTCCGGGCGGGCAGCCACATCAACTCGGCTGCCTCGGCAAGCGCGGCCAGTTCAGGAGCGGTGGTCGCCAGATCGTCCCGGTCGCCGGCCACCAGCAGGACCGGCATTTTCGGCACGGCTTCGGCGGGCACGAACGGTTCCGTCTTGACCGCTTCGATCATGGTCATCAGCGCGAAGATGTCGTTAGTCGGCACCAGCTTGGCCATCCGCAGCAATTCAGCGGTGTTGACGTCGTCGATCGGCGTCCCGTCGGCCAGGAAGCGCTGGGCGGCGTGCAGGTCGAAGTCGGCCAGCGGGTCTGCGCTGCCCGGGCCGCCGAGCACCATCCGCCGGACCAGTTCCGGCTGGGTGGCGCCGAATTCCCAAGCCAGCCGCGCACCCAAGGAGTAGCCGATCAGGTCCACTCCGGTGTCGCCGTCGTCCTCTTTCAAGAGACGGACCTTGGCGTCCTGGATCAGCTGCAGCAGGTCGGCCCGGATCCGGCTGGGCGTGTAGGCGTCCATTTCTTCCGGGGCCGCGCTTTCGCCGTGGCCGGGAAGGTCCACCGTCACGACGCGTCGGCCGGCCTGGGTCAGCGCCGTGATCCAGCCAGCGTCCTCCCAGTTGAGTTTGGCGGAGGAGGCAAAACCATGGAGCAGGATCACTGGCCGGCGAGGGCCTTCGGTGCCCTCGGCGGCCTCGTGCACCCGCACGTGCAGGTGCGGGTCGACGCCTTCAACGGTGTGCACCCGGTGGGTTCCCATGCTTAGTCCTCGTCGTCGAGCGCCGCGGTCAAGCGGACGCGGCGCCTGGGCGCTTCTTCCTTCGGTACGGTGCCCACAATACCGGCGGTGTCGTCGGGAACCTCGAAGACGATCAGCGGTTCGCCCACTTTGATGGTGTCTCCGGGCCCGCCGTAGATTTTCACGACCTTGCCGGCCTGCGGCGAAGGCAGCTCAACGGCCGACTTGGTGGTTTCGACTTCCACCAGCGGGTGGTTGCGCTCGATCTGTTCGCCCTCGGCGACCAGCCACTCCAGCACGGTCGCCTCAATCAGGCCTTCGCCCAGATCGGGCAGGGGGAACGAAATTTCAGCCACGGCGATACTCCAATACTCGCTGGATCCCGAACAGGATGCGGTCAATGTTGGGCACGTACTCGTCTTCCAGATCTCCTGACGGGTACGGTACGTCGAATCCGGTCACCCGCTCAACGGGTGCACGCAAGGTGCCAAAGCAGCGCTCGGTGATCAGCGCCGCCACTTCGGCGCCCAGGCCGGAGGTCAGCGGCGCTTCATGGACGACGACGGCGCGTCGCGTCTTCGCCACGGATGCTGCCAGCCCCTCGGCGTCGATGGGCTTAAGCCAGCGCAGGTCCAACACTTCGATGTCGATGCCGTCTTCGGCGGCGAGCTCGGCCACTTGCAGGCAGCGGGCCACCATGGCACCCCAGGCCACCAGCGTCAGGTGCTTGCCTTCGCGGACAATCCGGGAGCCTTCGGGGGAATACGTGTCCACCCCGGCGGCGGTGTCTACCGGCCCTTTCTGCCAGTAGCGGGACTTCGGCTCCATGAAGATCACGGGGTCCGGCCGGGTCGCGGCGTGCTTGAGCAGGTGGTAGGCCTCGTTCGGGCTGGACGGCGAGACCACCTTCAGGCCGGGTACGTGGGCGAACAGCGACTCCAGCGACTCGCCGTGGTGCTCCGGAGCGCGGATGCCGCCAAAGCTGGGTACCCGCAGCGTGATGGGCATCGGCATGGTGCCGCGGCTGCGGTAGTTCATCCGGCCCACCTGGCAGACGATCTGGTTGATCGCCGGGTAGGCGAAGCCGTCGAACTGCACCTCGGGGATCGGGTGGTAGCCGGCCATGGCCAAGCCCACCGACATGCCCAGAATGCCCGATTCGGCCAGCGGAGTGTCGAAGACCCGGTCCTCACCGAACTGCTTTTGCAAGCCATCGGTGATGCGGAAAACGCCGCCGAGCAGTCCAACGTCCTCGCCCAGCACCAGTGCCTTGGGGTTGTCCTGCAGTACCTCAGCCAGCGCGCGGTTCAGTGCCTGCTGCATGGAGAGGGTTTCGACGGCGGTGGCGGTGGCAAGGCCGGGTTCCACCACGTCGGCGGAGGCCTGCTGGGCATCGGTGTCGGACGTATTGTCGATGGCGGCTTCGAGGTCGCTGAGGGTGGTGTGCTCAGACATGTTCGGACTCCTCTCGCCAGGCGCGTGCCTGGGCCTTCAAGGCATGGGTGGGTTCCTGGTAGACAAAATCGAACATCTCCGTGCCGGGGCGGGAGCCCAGTGCTCCCACACCGTTGCGGATCCGTTCCTCTTCCGCATGGGCTGCTTCGAGGGCTTCGGCAAAAAAGTCCTCGCCGGCGATGCCCTCGGCCAGCAGCCGGCTGCGCATCCGGGCCAGCGGATCCTCGCCGCCGTCGGCGCGTTCCTCGGCCAGCGTGCGGTAGCGGCCGGGGTCGTCGCTGGTGGAGTGCGGGCCGCGGCGGTAGGTCATGGCTTCCACGATGGCCGGGCCGTTGCCGGCGCGGGCGTGGGCCAGGGCGGCAGCCGTCGCCTGGTGGACGGCCACCACGTCGTTGCCGTCCAGCTGGAGGGACGGCATGGCGTAGCCGGCGGCGCGGGCGGCCACCGAGCCGCCGGCCACCTGGCGCTCGGTCGGCACCGAGATGGCGAAGCCGTTGTTTTGGATGAAGAAGACCACGGGGGCCTTCATGACGGCGGCGAAGTTCATCGCTTCGTGCACGTCGCCCTGCGAGCTGGCGCCGTCGCCGAAGTAGGTGATGGCCACGCCAAGCTCGCCGGCAGGGGTGCCGGAGAGCGTCTGCCCGTGGGCCCAGCCGACGGCGTGCAAAACGGAACCGGCCACCACGGCCTGGATCGGCGCGAAGCGGGAGGCCTGGGGATCGTAGAGGCCGCCGTGCCAGCTGGCCTTGTGGGTGGACATGTACTCGACCATGTCCACGCCCACGGTCCGGGCCACGCCCATTTCCCGGTAGGTCGGAAAGACGAAGTCGCGCGCCATGTCCAGCGCGTAGCCGCTGCCGACCTGAGCGGCTTCCTGGCCCAGCTCCGGTGCGTAGCCGGGGATCAGGCCCTGGCGCTGCCAGCGGATGGCCGATTCGTCCAGATGGCGCACCGCCACCATCAGCCGGTAGAGCTCTTTGAGGTCTTCGGCGGACAGGTCGGGCTGGGCCGACGGGTCCAAGGCAAGGATGTCGCTCATGCCTGCTCCTCCACGTAGTTTCGGTGCCGTGGGCCCACCGCAGCAGCGGCGGTCCGACGGCGTCGGTTGCTTACCGTGACGATAGTCACCGAGGGGAGGGTTCGCAATATGCAACAGAATAGCCGCACAACGTGCACAGTTAGTCCGTTGCCATGGGCGACGCTATGGACAGATTGCTAAGAGATTCAGGGGAGGGTGGAACTTTTTGCAGACTTTCTGCGGGCGTTGATTTTCGCCGCTGCGGCGATGCCGGCGATGAGTGCCAAGGTGGAGAGCAGCTGGATACCGGTGGCGGGGGAGAAGAAGCCCAGCACCAGGATGGTGGACAGCAGGGCCAGGCCGATGTAGGTGAGGACCGGGAAGCCGCGCATCCGGAACGGCAGTTCGGCGCCGTCCCGGTCCGCCCTGCGGCGCAGCACCAGCTGGGACAGCAGCACCATCGCCCAGACCACCAGGCAGGTGGAGCCGACCACGTTCAGCAGCACCGGGAGAACCCTTTCCGGGAAGATCAGCTCCAGCACCGTGGCAAGAAAGCCGAACGCCACCGAGGCTAGCACGGCCCGGACCGGCACCTGCCGGCGGGTGAGCAGCCGCAGGCTTCCGGGCGCCTCGCTCCGCTCCGAGAGGGAAAAGATCATCCGGGAGGCGCCGTACAGGTTGGCGTTCAGCGCCGAGAGCAGGGCAATCGCCGCGACCAGAGTGATGGCGACATCCGCCCCGGGGATTTGTGCGGCCGACAGTACCGCAGCGAAAGGCGATGACAGCGCCTCCGAATCCCACGGCACCGTCAGGGCGATCACCAGCACGGACCCGAAGTAGAACACCAGAATGCGCCAAACGACCGTGCGGATGGCTTTCGCGACGCTGGAGCCTGGGTTTTCCGTTTCTGCGGCGGCCACCGCCACAATCTCGGTGCCGCCGAAGGCAAAGATCACTACCAGCAGCCCGGCGCCGATTCCGGCAATTCCATGCGGGGCGAAGCCGTCATCGCCGAAGATCACGCCCAGCCCGGGGGACGGAACGTTCGGCAGCCAGCCGAAGAGCAGGGCGGCGCCGACGGCGAGGAAGGCCAGGATGGCGGCGACCTTGAAGATGGCGAACCAAAACTCGAACTCACCGTAGTTGCGCACGCCAAACAAATTAACCACCGTGAAGACCACCATGAACACCAGCGCCAGCAGCCAGACCGGCAGCACCGGCCAAACCGTTGCCAAGAGTCCGGCTGCCCCCACCGCCTCTGCCGCGATGACCACTACCAGCTGCAGCCACCAGAGCCACCCTATGGTGGCGCCGGCAGTGCGGCCGAGCGCCTTTTCCGCATAGGTGGAGAAGGCCCCGCTGCTGGGGTTGGCCGCCGCCATCTCGCCAAGTGCCCACATCACGATGATGACCAGTGTCCCGGCCAGCAAGTAGGAAACCAGCACGGCCGGGCCAGCGGCCTGGATGCCGGCTCCGGAGCCGAGGAAAAGACCGGCACCGATGGCGCTGCCGAGACCCATCATGATCAGTTGCCGCTGTTTCATGCCGCGGCCGAGTCCCGAGGGCGGCGGACCGCCGGGGGCGCGGTGGTGTGTGGTGTTGGCTAGCGATCGCGGCATCGACTGTCCTGTTGTTTGGTGAAATCAGCCCGTAGGCTGACAATTTGTCTAGATGTTTCCCGCACTTGCGGTCACCGAACGCGAAAGGACGCCCAGCGTCATGCAGATCGACTCTCTCGATGCGGACATCGTCACGCTGTTCACGGAGGACCCCCGGATGTCCGTGCTGGAAGCCTCGCGGGTACTGAAAGTAGCGCGTGCCACAGTACAGGCCCGGTTGGACAAGATGCAACGCGCCGGCGTGACCTCGGGCTGGGGGCCTCGGCTTTCGCCCGAAGCGCTGGGCTATGTGGTGCGCGCCTATTGTTCCTTCGTGATCCGGCAGGAATCGGGCCACGACGCAGTGGCGGCAGCGCTCGCCGACATTCCGGAAGTGTTGGAACTGCATACCGTGTCCGGCGAAAGCGACCTGCTGGCCTGTGTGGTTGCCCGCTCGAACGCCGATTTGCAGCGCGTGCTCGATCAGGTGATGGCGACCAATACGGTGCTGCGCTCTTCTTCCGTGATCGTACTCAACAGCCACTTCCAGGAGCGGACGCTTCCGCTGGTTAAGGCTGCTGCGGATCCTCGCTGACCCTGGTGCTACGGCTGTTGGCGCCGTCGTGAATGTCGGCGTCGGGGATCACCGCCGCTCGGCCGAGCCCGGCGGCGGTTCCAGCGACTGCAGCGAACGTGGCAGGAAAGGCCACTGTGCCCGGAGCCAGCAAGGCGATCGTTCCCCACGTGAGCGCGGCCAATCCTGTGGCAAATGCCAGCACATGGATCCACTGTGGGCGCACGGGGCGGAGCAGCAAGCTGAGTACCAAGGCGAACGGCGCGCCCAGGAGTACGGCAAAGAAGAAGCTGACCATCAGCACCAGCGCCCAGAAGCTCAGGGCCGCCGAGCTGGGGGACACCACCGTATCGATAATGCTCACGGTCAAGGAAAAAACGAACCACGCTCCGAAGGCCACCAGCCAGCCCTTGATGAACGCGTACCGATTCAGCACCACCCGGTGGTTCGCCGGCCGCGGTTTGGCGCCGTAGCGGCGGCGGAGGATCTCGTCATTGTCCGGCCACTCAAATCGACGGCGCTGCTCCTCCGGCTGCATGGCTGAAGCCTAGCGCCTCAGTCCGACGTGGTCGGCTCGGGCTTCTCCAGTCCAGCGAAGGGGGCGAGGTCCCGACGGAAGGCCTCGATGCTGCTTTCCGGCAGCGCGGTGGCGCCATAGCCAAATTCGATCGATTGTGTGGCCCAGCCGTGATTCTCGGCCTCCGTCGCTGCCTTGCCCGAAGGGTCGCGGGATACATCCGTCAAGGTGATCCACAGCCACTGTGAGTCTGTCCGCGCGCTCCCGCTCCAGGCCCAGTATCCATCGGGGTCGTCGGTTCCAAACTGTTCGTCCTGTTCCTGCCGCCAGGATTCCTCGTCGCCGTACGGCGAGGACTCGTGGTCCAGCACCACTGCATCGAAACCATGGTCGGCGACGATTCCATTCACGATGGCAACAAGGCGCCGCCAGTCCTGTGGCGCCGGGGGAACCGAGTCGCTGATGCGGGTGACCGAGTTGTAGGTCAAAAAGGCCGAGTCGCCTCCGTACCCGTTTCCTTCCTGTGGGAACCAGTCCGCTTCACCATGACTCTTCCAATGCAGGTCGAACTCGCTGCTCAAAGCGGATTCCACCTCGTGTACCAGGTCTTCGGCCAGCGGTTCGATCCGCTCGCGGCTCGGGCCTGACAGGATGTCGTCCGCGTCGATGTAAGCGTGGCCCGGATAGTCGCGCCAATCTACTGTGACTTCGCGGCCGTTGGAGTCGACGTACCTCGATGTGGGCGAGGCGGAACAGCCGCTTAGCAGCACCATGGCCGCTAGGACGCTGGCGGTGGGCGCGAGCTTCCCCACCCCGGTTCGTGCGGTTCTCATCCCAGCCTTCCGGTGGCGAAACATGCAGCTAAGACCCACGTTATCCGGCGGGCGGCAAATTCAGGTGAGGGCACGGCAAATCGGTGAGGGCGGGGTCCACGGACCGTGCCTTCACCGATTTACCGTGCCTTCGAGCTCGCCTCCGCGCGGATGGCCGGCCGGCGGGTCTCCCACGTCATATTCGGCGCCCACAGGGAGTCGATGGGGTCAGAATGACCATAACGCGCTACCATCTGTTCTAGTCAAGATGACTTTTACTCAGATCCCGTGAAGGAGGTGGCCATGGCGCTCTCTTCGGCCAACGTGTCCGAGCGCGCACAGCAGCCGCCGGAACTGGCCATTTCCACGGTCATCTTCGCCCTCCGCCCGGACGCTGAGACGGGCCGCCCCACGTTGTGGCTGCCCTTGGTCCGGCGCACCCGCCAGCCGTTCCGGGATCAATGGGCACTGCCCGGCGGCCCCTTGAGTCCGGATGAGTCGCTACAGGACGCTGCCGCCCGGAACCTGCAGGAAACCAGCGGACTTCAGCCAAGCTACCTGGAACAGCTGTACGCCTTTGGCGGTCTGGACCGCTCGCCAGCGCAGCGCGTGGTCTCGATTGTCTACTGGGCGTTGGTAAAGCCGGACGAGGCGGCGATGGCCCACGAAACCGAGAACGTCCGGTGGATGCGCGCCGACGACCTCGGGCAACTGGCGTTCGACCACAACCAAATTGTGGAGTACGCGCTGTGGCGATTGCGCAACAAAGTGGAATACAGCTCCATCGCCTATTCCTTCCTGGGCTCTACCTTCACCCTCGCGCAGGTCCGGGAAGTCTACGAGGCTGTGCTGGGCAAGCAACTGGACCCGGCGAACTTCCGCCGCCAGCTGCGTGCCACGCCGGATATTGAGCAAACCGACGAGTACCTGCAGGGCGGCCGGCACCGGCCGCCCAGGCTCTACCGCTACACCGGCAGCGCCGCCCGGCTCAGCGGCAGCCCGCCCGCCTAACGCCATCCCCACCAATCCAGGCTTGACCAACTGCTCAGAACAACGGAGAACACCATGCCATCGGTCAACAGCACCATCCAGCTGATCACCCGCGAGGAAGCGCAGGCCGTCGGCCCGGGCGCGCCCGCTTCCACCTGCACCCCCGGGCTGGACAAGGGGCCATGGTCCTTTGACGCAGCTTCGGCGAGCGGGGCATGGGCGCCGTCGTACGGGCCGGGCGCCTCGTTGGCTGACCTGGCACCGGCGGCGACCCCGCGGCAGGGCGAGATTCCCGCCGAATACCGGCTGGCCAGCGACGCAGAGCTGGAGCAGCGGATCCTCGCCGCCAAGGACAAGCTGGGCGAGAAGCTGGTGATCCTGGGCCACTTCTACCAGCGCGATGAAGTGGTGAAGTACGCCGACTTCGTGGGCGATTCCTTCCAGCTGGCCCGGGCCGCCAAGGAGAAGCCGGAGGCAGAGGTCATTGTGTTCTGCGGCGTGCACTTCATGGCCGAAACCGCGGACATGCTCTCCGGCCCCGACCAAGCGGTGATTCTGCCGAACCTGGCGGCCGGCTGCTCGATGGCAGACATGGCGGACATTGATTCCGTGCAGGCCTGCTGGGACCAGTTGACCGGCGTGCTTGGCAGCGGGCCGGACGCGGATGGCAAGGTCCCGGTCATTCCGGTCACCTACATGAACTCCTCGGCAGCGCTCAAGGGTTTCTGCGGCGAGAACGGGGGGATCGTCTGCACCTCGTCCAACGCCGAGACCGTGCTGGAATGGGCCTTCGAGCGCGCCCACCGCGTGCTCTTCTTCCCGGACCAGCACCTGGGCCGCAATACCGCCAAGGCCATGGGTGTGCCGCTGGAGCAGATGCCCATGTGGAACCCTCGCCAGGCGCTCGGTGGCAACGACGAAGCCACGCTGCTGGACTCGCGGGTGATCCTCTGGCACGGTTTCTGCTCGGTACACAAGCGCTTCACGGTGGACCAGATCGACAAGGCCCGCGCCGACTACCCGGGCGTCCGGGTCATCGTGCACCCCGAATGCCCCATGCCGGTGGTCGACGCCGCGGATGAAGCCGGCTCCACGGACTACATCCGCAAGGCCGTGGCCGCGGCCACCGAACCGACCGTCTTCGCCATCGGCACCGAGATCAACATGGTCAACCGGCTGGCTGCCGAATACCCGCAGCACACCATTTTCTGCCTGGACCCGGTGATCTGCCCGTGCTCCACCATGTACCGGATCCACCCGGGCTACCTGGCCTGGGTGCTCGAGGCCTACGCCGGCACCGGCGGGCTGCCCGGCGGCGAAGTGCTCAACCGGATCACCGTGCCCGACTCCGTGGCCGTCCCCGCCCGCGTGGCGCTGGAACGGATGCTGGCAGCCAAACCATGAACAGCAATCCGGCCCGACGCATCGCGGTGGTGGGGTCCGGCATCGCCGGGCTCTACGCCGCCGCGCTCGCCGCGGAACGGGCGGATACCGCCGTCACGCTGATCACCAAGAGCTCGCTCGCCGAGTCCAACACCTGGCATGCGCAGGGCGGCATCACGGCGGTGACCCCACAGGGCATCGCGGCGGGGGATTCCGTGGCGGCCCACAGGGCGGACACGCTCACCGCGGGCGCGCAACTGAACGACGACGGCGCCGTCCGCCTGTTGTGCGACGGTGCGGCGCGGGAGATCACCACCTTGGAAGAGTGGGGTGTGGCCTTCGACCGGCACGACGGCGGGTTTTCGCTGGGGCTCGAAGGCGCGCACTCGGCGCCGCGGATTCTGCATGCCGGCGGGGACCGGACCGGCGCCAGCATCGCCGAAGCGCTGATCCGGGTGGTCCGCCGCTTGGCCGAAGCCGGCCGGCTGGACATTTTCGAGCACACCCTGGTGCGGCGGCTGCTGACCGACGCCGGCCGCGTCACCGGGGTGGAGGTGGCGGAGGTGAGGTCCGAAGGCGGCGGTGCGGTGCCCACGGAGCTGGACACCGACGTCGTGATGTTGGCGACCGGCGGGGCGGGGCAGCTCTTCCCGGCCACCACCAACCCGGCCACGGCCACCGGCGACGGCGTGGCGCTGGCCTGGCACGCCGGTGCGGTGCTGGCCGACCTGGAGTTCATCCAGTTCCACCCCACCCTGCTGGACCCTGCGGCCACCGGCGGCAAGCCCTTCATGATCTCGGAGGCGGTACGCGGTGAGGGCGCCGTGCTGGTGGATGCTGCAGGGGAGCGGTTCATGCCAGCGCTGCACCCGGCCGCCGAACTGGCTCCGCGGGACGTGGTCTCGCGTTGCATCCACCAACAGCTCAGGCTGCAGGAGGAACGCGGACTGCTGCCGCAGGTCTTCCTGGACGCCACCGGCGTGGAGCAGGAGAAGGGCCCGGGATTCCTGGCCGCGCGGTTCCCGCTGATCGACGCGACGGTCAGGTCGCTCGGTTTCGACTGGGCCAGCCAGCCGCTGCCGGTCCGCCCGGCGTCGCATTACTGGATGGGCGGCGTCCAGACCGACGCCGATGGACGGACCTCGGTGCCCGGACTCTTCGCGGTGGGCGAGGTGGCCTGCACCGGAGTGCACGGTGCCAACCGGCTGGCCTCGAACTCGCTGCTCGAGGGGCTGGTCTTCGCCCGCCGCGCCGTCGCCGCGATGGACCGGCCGGAGAAGACGCCGGTGTTCGAGGCGGTGCCGCTGGAGGTGGGCGTTCCGCTCCGTGAAGCAGGGGTCGACGATCCCGGCACCGTGCCGGCCGCCGGAACCACACCGTGCAGCCGGAAACAGATCCAGGCCGTGATGGCGGCCGCCGCCGGCGTGGTCCGCGACGGCGCGGCGCTGCAGCAGGCGGCCCGTCAGCTGGCCCGTTGGCACCTGCCGGCCACCGGCGCCGGCTCGGCCGAGGACACCGCCCTGCTGACGGTGGCCCGGCTGGTGGTGACGGCCGCCGCCGCACGGCGGAACAGCATCGGCGCCCACTTCCGCAGCGACCACAGCCAGGCACCCGCGGACCGGGCGCGGCTGGCCTTCGTGAATGCCCGCACGGTTGGTGCGCTCGCCGACCAGTCCCCAACGTCCCAACGAATCCTGCAGGAGCAGCCATGAAACAGATCCAGCCGATCGACGGCACCGCCTTGGAGCGGATTGTCGCCGGGGCGCTCGCCGAGGATGCGCCGTGGGGCGACATCACGTCCAGCACCCTGATTCCGGCCGACGCCACGGCCACGGCGGAGCTGGCTGCCCGTGAGCCCGGCGTCTTCTCCGGCGGTCCGGTGCTGGCCGAGGTGTTCCGGCAAGTGGATCCGTCCGTGCAGGTGGAGCTGAAGACCGAGGACGGTGCCGCCTTCGACCTCGGGGAAGTGCTGGCCGTGCTGTCCGGAAACGCCCGCGCCCTCCTGCTGGGCGAGCGGGTGGCCCTGAATCTGCTGCAGCGGCTGAGCGGGATCGCCACCCAGACCGCGGCCTTCGTTCGGGAAGCTGCCGGTACCGGGGCCCGGGTGGTGGATACGCGCAAGACCACGCCGGGACTGCGGGCGCTGGAGCGCTACGCGGTGCGCTGCGGCGGCGGGCACAACCACCGCTATTCGCTCTCCGATGCGGTGATGGCCAAGGACAACCACCTGGCGGTCCTCACGGCGGGCGGCAGCCGCGACCTGACCGAGGCGCTGCGGGCGGCGAAGGCCAAGCTACCGCACACCGTGCACTTCGAGGTGGAGGTAGACCGGGCCGAGCAGATCGAGCCGGTGCTCGCCGCGGGAGTGGACACCATCATGCTGGACAACTTCAGCGTGGACGAGCTCCGATCCGGCGTCCAACAGGTGGCCGGCCGGGCGTTGGTCGAGGCCAGCGGCAATGTCCGGCTGGAAACCGTGGGCGCGATCGCACGCACCGGGGTGGACATCATCTCCTCCGGCGCGCTGACCCACAGCGTCCGGTCGCTGGACCTGGGCCTGGACATCCGCATTGCCGCGGATCCCGCTCACGGCGAGGCACCGTCGTCGTGATTTATCTGGATGCCGCGGCCACAGCGCCGGTGCGCCGCGAGGTACTAGAGGCCATGTGGCCGGCGCTGACGCAGGACTTTGGCAATCCGTCCAGCCACCACACCGTGGGAGAGACGGCACTGCGGGCGCTGGACTATGCCCGCGGCAAGGCGGCGGGGGTGCTGGGCTGCCGGCCCGCGGAGATCATCTTCACCTCCGGCGGGACCGAATCCAACAACCTGGCGATCAAGGGGATCGCGCTCGCTGCCCCGCGCGGCAGGCACATTGTCACCAGCGCGGTGGAGCATCCGTCGGTGCTGGAGGCGGTGGACTACCTCGTCCGGTTCCACGGCTTCGAGGCCACGCGCGTGCCGGTGGATGCCGCGGGCACGGTCCGCGTAGACGCATTGGAAGCAGCGCTGCGCGAGGACACCACGCTGTGCACGGTGATGTACGCGAACAATGAGGTGGGCACTATCCAGCCGATCGCCCGGATCGGCGGACTCTGCCGGGCCGCGGGAGTGCCGTTCCACACTGACGCCGTGCAGGCCGCCGGCTGGCTGGACCTGGACGTCTCGGCTCTGGGCGTGGACGCGCTGAGCGTGTCCGGGCACAAGCTGGGCGCCCCCAAGGGCTGCGGCCTGCTCTACGTGGCCGGCCGGGTTCCGCTGGAGCCGGTGCTGCACGGCGGGGGACAGGAACGCGGCCGGCGGTCCGGCACCGAAAACGTGGCCGGCGCGGTCGCCGTGGCCACAGCGCTGTCGCTGGCCAACGGAGACCGGGCGGCCGACGTGCAGCGGCTCACCGGCTACCGCGACTACCTGATCGACACCGTGCTGCGCGAACTGCCGGGGACGGTGCTGACCGGGCACCGGACCGATCGGCTGCCGGCCAGTGCCTCCTTCTGCTTCCCCGGAACCTCCGGCGAGGCGGTGCTGCTGGAGCTGGAACGCCGCGGCGTGGTCTGCTCCAGCGGTTCCGCCTGCGCGGCCGGGTCCGACGAGGCTTCGGCCGTGCTGCTGGCCATGGGCATCGACCGGGCGGTGGCGCAAACCGCAGTGCGGCTGACGTTTACCGCCGGCGTGAAGGAATCCGAGATCGCGCTGGCAGCCCGTTCCGTGGTCGCCGCGGTCAAAGAGGTCCAGTCGCTGCGGCGCTGAGACGGTCCCGGAGCACGGGGGAATTGAACCCCGACCCGGATACCGCTGTCCGCCCTCCGGCGGGTAGGCTCCTGCCTCGGCCGTGGGTGGGCCCAAGGCTGCGCGCCGCAGGCGGCGAATGGGACACGGCACGGGGAGCTCTACCGGACGGTCAGCACTGTGGCTACGGTAGGAACCTAACCGGAGGGGGAGCAGGCCATGAGGACAGGGAATGTACTGGGCCGTGGTGCTGTTGCGGCCCTCTGCCTGGCGCTGGTTTCCGGGTGCGGTCTGCTGCCAACCAACGACGGCGGTGCCTCGGCCAGCGCGGATGCGTCACCTGCGGCGGTGGCGGGCGGCGGCGGTACCCCGGGACCCGGGGCGCCGCAAGCGCCGGTGCGCAAAGCCACCATCGAGGGCTGGAAGGTGTACACCGACCCCGGCCGCGTGCTCAGCTTCGAGCTACCCGCCGACTGGGTGGTGCAGCGGCAGGTCAAGCCCAGCCAACCCTCAAACCACGGACTGCATCTGGATATCCGAGATTCGTCGGGCAAGCTGGCCGCCCAGCTGCACACCCGGCTGAAGCTGCCGAAGGCCACCTGCGGGGCGGGCGGCGTGACCGAACTGCGCGTGCTGCTCAGCAAACCGGCGAAGGTGCCCGCCGTGAAGTCCGCTGACACCGTGGAGCCGGTGTTCGTTTACCGGACGCTGCTGGGCTACAAGTACTTCGGTTCGTATGGGCTGACTGACAAGCCGGCCGGCGACGGTTTCCAGGCCTGCACCGTGGAAAACACCGTCGACGGCCCGAAATCTGTGGGTACCTACTCCTTCGGCACGGCAGTGCGCCACGGCACGCCGGCGCCAGGCGAAAAGACCGACCTGCTGGACACGTACGGACTGATCGCGGAGGCGGAGCGCCTCATCACCACCAAGCACTTCAAGACCGTGCAGCAGATCATCATGACGTTGCAGATTTCCGACGACGGTCCTGCCTGAACCTTTGCGGCTGGCACGGCTCGCGGACGCCATGCGCACTAAGGCCCGGTTGCTGCCGCATCAGCGGCAGCAACCGGGCCTTTCCCCTGCACCTACTCACCCGGCGGGCCTGCAGCCAAGCACTGTGGCGCCGGGCGCACGCAGCGCTGGTTCGCTCGGGTCAGTCGTTCTTCAGTCCGGCTTGCAGTTTGTCGGTCAGCCCCTGGAGCTGGCCGAATTCATCCTCGGTGAGCAGCGGCGCCAGCATGGAGTGCAGGTGCTTCACATGCTCGCGGCCGATTTCCTTCTGCAGCGCGCGGCCTTCGTCGGTCAGCGAGATCTCAATGCCCCGCTGGTCGTTCTGCGCCGTGCGACGGAGTACCAGGCCTTTCTTTTCCAGCCGGTCCACCATCCTGCTGAGGCTCGGCTGGCTGATCAGCAGCGCTTCATTCAGCTCGTTCAGCCGGCTCCAGCCGCCCGGGCACAGACTCAGGTTGAAGAGCACGTCGTACTCCCGCATCGCGAGCTTCTTGAACTCGGGCAGCTGCTGCATCCGGCGCATGACCGCCACCTGGGTGCGGAACAGCGATTCCCAGGCAGCCGCCGTCGTCCTGATATCAGGGATGGTGGATTCAGCCATTGGCCACCGACTCGGTGGCAGCCTGCTTGGCGTAGCGCGCGGCCTTGCGGCTGGCGTGCGTGGGGGCGTCGGGGACATGGGCCGGCTTGCGGGCGGCGAATTCCTTCTTCAGTACCGGCAGCACCTCTTCGCCGAACAGGTCCAGCTGCTCCAACACGGTCTTCAACGGCAGACCGGCGTGGTCGATCAGGAACAGCTGGCGCTGGTAGTCGCCAAAGTAGTCGGCGAAGGCCAGGGTCTTTTCGATGACCTGCTCGGGGCTGCCCACGGTCAGCGGAGTCTGCGCGGTAAAGTCCTCCAACGACGGGCCGTGCCCGTAGACCGGTGCGTTGTCGAAGTACGGGCGGAATTCGTTGACCGCATCCTGCGAATTCTTGCGCATGAAGAACTGGCCGCCCAAGCCCACAATGGCCTGGTCGGCGGTGCCGTGGCCATAGTGCTCGTAGCGCTCCCGGTACAGGCCGATGAGCTGCATGTAGTGCTCCTTCGGCCAGAAGATGTTGTTCGCGAAGAAACCGTCGCCGTAGTAGGCGGCCAGTTCGGCGATCTGCGGGGTGCGAATGGATCCGTGCCAGACGAAGGGCGCGACGCCGTCCAGCGGCTGCGGGGTGGAGGTGTAGTTGTGCAGCGGCGTGCGGTGCTTGCCCTGCCAGTTGACCACCTCTTCATCCCAGAGCTTGCGCAGCAAGGCGTAGTTCTCCACGGTCAGCTCCAGCGAGTCCTGGATGTTCTTGCCGAACCAGGGGTACACCGGGGCGGTGTTGCCGCGCCCCAAGACCAGGTCCACGCGACCATCGGCCAGCTGCTGGAGCATGGCAAAGTCCTCGGCGATCTTCACCGGGTCGTTGGTGGTGATCAGCGTGGTGGCGGTGGAGAGCGTGATGCGCTCGGTTTGCGCGGCAATGTAGGCCAGCAGGGTGGTGGGGGAGGACGAGAAGAACGGCGGGTTGTGGTGCTCGCCGATGGCGAACACATCCATGCCGATTTCTTCGACCTTCTTCGCGATGGCCATCGCTGCCTTGATCCGCTCGCGTTCGGTGGGCATGCGGTTGGTGGTCGGGTCCAGGGTGACGTCGCTGACGCTGAATACGCCGAGTTCCATGATCTACCTCTCGTGGTGCTTGCTTCGGAAACAGTTTACATGCATTTGCATTCACTGATTCAACGGCCCGCAAGGTGTCGAAAATTCCCGCGGCGGCGTGGGGCTGGTCACGCCACAATCCACGCCAGCGGCTTGCCTGCCCGGCAAAGCCGGCGCGAGCGTCCGGTATCCGGGCCCGAAGGCTTACCAAGGATCCGAGGCGCTGTTACCTTGGAACCGTCCGAGCAGGCCCAGTTGTCAGGAGGATGAATGAACGACGCACCGAACCGTAACGCGTTGCCTCTCCCGGATTACGACCACATTCCCCAAGGGACGCTGCCCACCAGGATTACCGGGCTCACGGAAGATCAAGTTGGCGAACTGCTGGCCTATGAACGGGAGCACGGTAACCGGCTCCCGGTTGTCCAGGTCCTTGAGCAGCGGATGGAAGCGCTCCGCAACGGCGCTGAACCGTCGGGACCAGCGGTACCGGATATGCCCGAGGTCAGCGGCGGCCGTTCCGGATCCCAGGTCTTGCCGGAGACCAGCGGACCAAACGTTGTCCCGCCCTTCCACGGAAATCCTGCCCACCAGTCGCAGCCGGAAAAGTAAACGGGCCCGGGTCGCCGGTCGGCACCCAGTCAGGCAGGACCCGGGCCAGCTTTCAGCCTTGCTGGTCCGCGAACTCGGCCAACTGGCGGCGCAATGCGGTCAGGATCCGGTCCAGGTTGACCGCGATGTAGCCGGCTGCGGTGCCCGGGGTTTCCGTGCTGACTGAACCGACCAGGTCCTGTACCAGCTGCTGATGGGCCGCGCCGGCGGCGTCCAGCTTCTCCTCCAGGTCCTCGGCAGCCAAGCTCCTGACTGCCTCTGCGGTGGCAGCCAGCGCCTGGGACATGGGTTCCAGCACGGGCGAGGGGATGTGCAGGTGATCGTGCCAGATCACCGCGCCGAGCACATCGGTGATGTCCTGGGTGTGGAACGCTGCCCGTTCCAGCGTGCGCAAATTGCTCCAGTCTGCCTGCAGGTCCCGGTCCTGGAACCTGCGCCGCGGGTTTGCCTTGCGGCTGCGGTCGGCGGTCTGCACGGCCTGCCGCACCTGCTCGCCCAGCCGGACAATGTTCTCTCCGTTGGAGGCCCAGTCCTCGCGTTCGGGCGGCCAGTCCTCCAGCAGGGCTTCGGACATCTCCTCCAGTTGGCCCGCCAAGTCGGATTGCAACTGCTGCAAGCTGCGGCCCACTGCGCTGAAGTTCAGCGGCGGGAACAGCAGGAAGTTCACGGTAATGCCGACGAGGACTCCCACCGCCATCTGCACGGCGTAACCGAGCGAGTAGTCGCCGGCGTCGGAGCCGCCCACCAGCAGGACGAACAGCGCAGCCATCGGAACCCAGTCCCTCCCGGCGCCGAGCCGGGGCAGCCCGGCGACCAGAACGCCCAGGAACACCAGCAGGCCCACGGTCAGGACGTGCGGACCAACCGTCAGCAGCAGGAGCCAGGCCAGTCCGATACCCAGCAGCAGTCCGGCCAGCGTCTGCAGGGACGTCTTCAAGGAGTCCGCAACGGTGGAATACATGCTGATCAGCGCACCGAGTGGGGCGTAGTACGGGTAGTCAGCCACCTCGCCGGGCATCTGCAGGGCGATGAGCCAGGCAAGGGCGCACGCCAAGGCCGTCTTGAAAGCCAGCTGGATCCGCTGCCAGCCGCCTATCTGCTGGCCGTACCTGCGCACCGGCGCTGGAAGGCGGTCCACGAACCCGCTAATGGCCCGGGCCAGCCTACCGGGCGCGCCGGCGTGCGCGGCGTCAGATTCGGGCATGCACTGCACCTTCCGGGGCTCGCGGCACCGGCCGGGGTCAGCGCCCGGCCGGAATCAGTTCTGCCTCGAGTGTATTGGTCTTGCTCGCCCGGCGCTCGTGCCTGCCCTCAACCAGCCGGTACAGCACCGGGACCAGCACCAGCGTCAACGCGGTGGAGGAGACCAGGCCGCCGATCACCACCACGGCTAGTGGTTGCGAAATAAAGCCGCCTTCGCCGGTCAATCCCAGCGCCATCGGCGTGAGCGCAAAGATGGTGGCCAGCGCGGTCATCAGGATGGGCCGAAGCCGCCGCCGCGCACCGTGAGTGATGGCATCCGCCACGCTCATGCCGGGCTGCCCGTCGTGCGGGCGCCGGTACTGGTTGATCAGATCGATCAGCACGATCGCATTCGTCACCACGATGCCCACCAGCATCAGCATGCCGATCAGCGACGGCAGCCCCAGTGGAATCTGCGTGAGCACCAGCAGCCCGATCGCGCCGGTGGCCGCGAACGGAATGGAGACCAGCAGGATCAGCGGCTGGACCAAAGACTTGAAGGTCGCCACCATGATCACGTAGACAATCGCGACGGCGGCCAGCAGCGCCCAGCCCAGCTGCGCGAAGGATTCGGCCTGCTGGGTGGCCGCGCCGCCCAGGCTCGCCGTGACGCCGGCTGGCAGTTCGGTGCCGTTCAGAGCCGCCGCTACCTCTGAGCTGAGCGCACCCAGATTGTCCCCCTCCGGGGTAACGGAGACGACGGCGGTGCGTTCGCCTCCGCTGGCACTGATCGACGTCGGCACATCGGTTTCCTTCACCGTGGCCAGATCGGTCAGCGGCACCGGTCCGGCAGCCGTCGGCAGTTCGACGTCGCGCAGTTCCTCGATGCTGGAGAAGTCGCTGCCTTCGCCAATGAGCACCGGGAAGTCGGTGGTGCCGATCCGCACGGTGCCGCCAGGCAGCGGGCTGATCGATGACGCCAGCAGGCCGGCGACCTGTTCCTCGTCCAGGCCGGCAGCCACGGCCTTGGCCCGGTCCACAGACACCTGCACCACGGGTTCGGCCGCCGACAGGTTGCTGGACACCTCCGCGGCTCCCGGCAAGGCCCCCAGCCGGTCCACCAGCTGGTCGGAGGCGTCCTGCAACTGGCCCGGCTCGCTCGCGGAGATCTCCACATCCACGGTGCTGGAGGTGCCGAAGCCACCGCCCTGCGTGCCCAGCGTGAACGTCGCGTCACCGGGCAGATCCTCGACGGCGGAGCGCACCTTGTCGCGCAGCGCCGCCTGGTCGATGCCTTCCTCGGTGATCACGGTGTACTGGGCCACCGAGGCACCTGCGGAAAGGAACGTGCCGACGCTGCCGCCGGCGTTGCCCATGGTGACCTGGACGTCCTGGATGCCGTCCATGCCTGCCAGCAGCTTCTCGACCGGCACCGACGCCTTATCGGTGGACTCCAAACTGCTCCCGGCCGGCATCTGCAGCCGCAGACTGAAGCTGTTCTGGCCGCTGTCGCCCAGCAGATTGGTCTGCATCAGCGGAACCATGGCAGCGGTGCCGGCCAGCACCAGCAGGGCCGCTAGGGTGGTGACCACCGGGTGCCGCTGTGTGCCCGCGAGCACCGGCAGGTAGCCGCGCTGCAGCAGGGACCGCCGTTCTTTCTCCGAAGCCGCTTCACGCACCGCCAGCGCGTCGGGGCGCGACTGCGGCTGTGGCGACTTTACGAACCAGTACGCCAGCACCGGCACGATGGTCAGCGACACCGCCAGCGAGGCGAGCAACGCCAGCGCCGTCGTGACGGCGAAGGGGCGGAACAGTTCACCGGCCAGATCGCCGACGAAGGCGATGGGAAGGAAGACCGCCACCGTGGTCAGCGTGGAAGCGGTGATTGCACCGGCGACTTCGCGCACGGCCGCCAGGATGGCGTCTCGCTTGGCTTCGCCGTAGTTCAGGTGCCGGCGGATGTTCTCGACCACTACGATCGAGTCGTCCACGACGCGGCCGATGGCGATGGTCAGCGCGCCGAGGGTGAGGATGTTCAGCGAGTAGCCCAGCGCATTCAGGCCGATGAACGTGGCCAGCAGTGACAGCGGGATGGAAATCGCGGTGATCAGCGTGGCGCGCACGGAGAGCAGGAAGATCAGGATGATCAACACCGCGAAGCCCAGCCCCAGCAGGCCCTCGGTGGTCAGGTCCTTGATGGACTTTTCAATGAACGGGGCCTGATCGAACACGGTGGTGATCTGCGCGCCGTTGCCCAGTTCCGCCTCCAGCTCGGGCAGCATCTCTTTGACGGCATGCGAGATGGTCACCGTGTCGCCGTCCGGCGTCTTGGTGACGGCCAGCGCCAGCGTTAGTTCTCCGTTGGTCCGCGTGATCGAGGTCCGCTCGTCGTCCGCGAGGGAAACTTTGGCCACGTCGCCGATGGTGGCCGGGGCTGCACTTGTGGCCTCCGGTTGCTGGCCGGGCTGTGCCTGGCCCGGCACGGTGTCAGGGACCGGAACCTGGCCTTGGTCCGCGGCGTTACCGGGCGGAGCTGGCTGGCCTTGGCCGGGGAACTGTCCCGGAGCCTGCCCCGCCGCCCCCGGTGAGGAAGGAGCGGAAGGCTGCTCCGCCGTCCTTGGTTCAGCCGGGGCGAGCGGCAGGTTTTCGATGGCTTTCAAGCTGTCCAGCGGACTGCCGATCTGCACCGAGAGGCTCTTGCCGTCCTGCTGCACCGCCCCGGCGGGGACCAGCCCGCCGCTGCTGGCCAGGCTGTCGACCAGCGCGGACACGCCGACGCCGGCCTTCGCCATGGCCTCGTCGTCGGGCAGGATGGCGATGTGCCGGCCGGGGCCGCCGGAGACCTCGGCGCCGCGCACGCCGGCAATGTTCTGCAGCCGGGGCACGGTCAGCCGGGTCAGCTCGGTGCTCAGCTCGCTCAGGTCCACGTCGGAAGAGACCGCCATGAAGACGATGGGGAAATCGTCGATGCTGCCGGCCAGCGACAGTGGCGAGACGTCATCGGGCAGCTGCTGGCGGACGTTGGAAATGGCGCGGTCCACCTGGCTGCGTGCACGGTCCAGATTGGTGCCGTAGACGAACGTAAGGTTGACGGTGGAGAACCCGGTGCGCGACACCGCCGAGGACGACTCGAGGCCCTCCACGGCGGTGAGCGCGCGCTCCAGCGGTTCGCTGACCTGCTTGTCCACCACTTCCGGGGACGCGCCGGGCATGGAACTGACCACAGTGACCCGCGGAAACTCCAGCGAGGGGATCAGTTCCTGCTTCAGCGAGCCCATGGTAATCACGCCGAAAACGGCCACAAAGACCGTAATCAGCGCGATCAGCGCCCGGTTCGCCAAGGACAGCGTTGCCAGCTTGTGCATGGGTTGAAGCTTAGTTTGTCAGGGCCGGGCCGCCGCAACGGGACCGGAGTCAGGCGAGCTCGAGCACCTTGTTGGTGTCGGCGGTGATCTCGGCCAGCAAGGAGGGGTTTTCGTTCAGCTTGGCGCCGTAGCCGGGGATCATTTCCTTCAGCTTGGGCTCCCAGCCCTTGAACTCCAGCGGGAAGCAGCGTTCCAGCAGGCTGATCATGATAGGCGCCGCGGTGGAAGCTCCGGGAGAGGCACCCAACAGCGCGGAAATGCTGCCGTCGGCGGAGGCGATCATCTCGGTGCCGAACTGCAGGGCGCCGCCCTTCTTCGCGTCCTTCTTGATGACCTGGACCCGCTGGCCGGCGGTGATCAGTTCCCACTGGTCGCCCGCAACCTCGGGGTGGAAAGCACGCAGGGCCTTGTTCTTGCCCTCGCGGGTCTTGAGCACCTCGGTGACCAGGTACTTGACCAGGCCGAAGTTGTCCTTGGCCACGGCGAGCATGGGGACCAGGTTGGACGGGCGCACGGACAGCGGCAGGTCCAAGAACGATCCGGTCTTCAGGAACTTCGGCGAGAAGCCGCCGTACGGGCCGAAGAGCAGGGAGCGCTTGCCGTTGACGAAGCGCGTGTCCAGGTGCGGCACGGACATGGGCGGGGCGCCCACGGAAGCCTGCCCGTAGACCTTGGCGTTGTGCGCGGCAATGACGGTTTCGTCCGTGCAGCGCAGGAACTGGCCGGACACCGGGAAGCCGCCGAAGCCCTTGGACTCGGGGATGCCCGAGCGCTGCAGCAGGTGCAGTGCGCCGCCGCCCGCGCCGATGAAGACAAAGCGGGCGTTGACCTTGGTCTTTTCGCCGGTGGCGTTGTTCTTGACTTCCAGCGTCCAGCGGCCGTCGGTGTTGCGGGAGACGTCCAGCACGCGGTGGCCGTAATTCAGTTCGACGCCGTTGGCCACCAGGTAGCTGGCCAGTTTGCGGGACAGCGAGCCGAAGTCCACATCGGTGCCGCCGATGACGCGGGATGCTGCCACACGCTGCTGCGGGTCGCGGCCGCCCATGATCAGCGGGGTCCACTCGTTGATGGTGGCGTGGTCTTCGGTGAACTCGATCTGGTCAAACAGCGGTTCGTTCTTCAGCGCTTCGTAGCGGCGCTTGAGGTAGTCCGCGTGGTCATCGCCCCAGACAAAGCTCATGTGCGGCAGCGGGTTGACGAATTCCTTGGGCGAAGAGATGTTGCCTTCGCGGATCATGTGCGACCAGAACTGGCGCGACACATGGAACTTCTCGTTGATGCCCACGGCCTTGGCGGTGGGCACGGACCCGTCAGCAGCGGCAGGGGTGTAGTTCAGCTCGCAGAGTGCGGCGTGCCCGGTGCCGGCGTTGTTCCACGGGTCCGAGGCTTCCATGCCCACCTCGTCCAGGTTCTCGAACAGGCTGATGCTCCAGTCAGGCTGCAGCTGCTTGATGAAGGAGCCGAGGGTGGTGCTCATGATGCCGCCGCCAATCAGCGCGACGTCGACGTTGTTGGATGATCCCGAGGGGGTGTTTGCAGTCAACTTCAATCTCCAATAGCAGCTTTGCCAGCATTGAGAAGCCTAGCGCGATGCCACAGCGAGACTAAAATCTGCCGTCTCCGTTGTGACCCAATAGACAGACGCAGCGGGGATGCCGTAGTGAAGCAGCAGGGAAACTGCACGGTAAGCCGCTGCGGCAGCAGCTTCACCCAGTCTAGGCCGGGACCAGCTGAATCAGGTTGTAGACCTCGTCCAGCATCGGGCTGGCCGGGTAACTTTGCACCCGTGGCCCCATGGCCAACGCCGAAATCGGGAACGCCAGCGGCACGGCGGGGACCGCGCGGGCCAACTGCTCGTTGATGCTGTAGTAAGCGTCCACGCGGTCTTCGCCCTCAGGCAGGGTTTTGGCGCGGGCGATCTTGCTGCGGATCTGCGCGCTGTCATAGCCGAACTCCAGCGACTCGCTGCCGAAGAGCGGGCCCACGAAGTTGTCCGGGTCGCGGTAGCTCCCGCTGATGCCGGCTAGATGCAGGGCATGGTCGTCGGTGCCTTGCACCGCTTCCAGATAGCCCTCGTCCCACGGTACCGGCATCGGCTTGATAGTGATTCCGACGGCGGTGAGCTGCCGGCTCAGCTCCGCGTACACCTTCTCCGGCGTGGGCAGGTAGGCCCGGGTGACGTCTAGCGGGTAGTAAAAGGTGAGTTCAGCGCCGTCGTACCCGGCCTCGGCCAGCAGCTGCCGCGAACGCTCCGGGTCGTACTCGTAATACGGGATGGTCTCGTTGGTTACGCCCAGGCTGCGCGGGATGAACTGCTTGGCCTCGGTGGTGCCTTGCAGATAGAAGCTGTCGATCAGCGTCTTCCGGTCGATGGCATGGGCGATGGCCTGGCGCATGGTGATGTCCTTCAGCCCGTCGGCAGCCTGGTTCATGCCCAGATAGGCCACCGAGAACGGGTCGCGCTGGAGGACCTGCATGCCGGCCCGGACCAAGTCCGCGTAGGTGGCCGGGGTGACCAGGTCGTAGCCGTCGATGTCCCCGGCGGCCAGTGCGCGCAGCCGGGCGGCCGGATGCGGCAGCGTCTTAAAGACCACCGTGCGCACGTCTCCGGCCGCACCCCAGTACCCGTCGTAGGCGGAGAGCACCACACGGTCCTGCTCCCAGTTGGCGAAGGCGAACGGGCCGGTGCCTACCGGCGCCAGCCCGTAGCGGGAGACTTTGTTGCCGCTGCGCTCCTCGGTCAGCCGGTCGGCCGCCCCCGACTTCAACGCGGCCGGCGAGGAAATGGCGAAGGCCGGCATGGCCAGCGATGCCACCAGCCCGGTGAACCGGCGTCTGAGGTTCAGCTGGACCTCCAGCGGCCCCACCACGTCACAGCCTGCGTAGAGCGATTCGCCCTCGTCATCGGCCAACGCGCCGAAGACCGACCGGAAGGCCAGTCCGCCTTCCACCGGCTGGGCGCCCTTCGGCAGCCGGTACCAGCGTTCGAAATTGGTGCGGACCGCTTCGGCGTCGAATGCGGTGCCGTCGTGGAAGGTGACGCCTTGGCGCAGCTTGAAGCGATAGGAGCGGCCGTCGTTCAGCTCGGTCCATTCCACGGCCAGCCGCGGCGCCGGCACACCGGTCGCCGGATCCACGCCGATCAAGGTTTCCAGCATCTGCCGGGTCACGCGGTACGACTCGGTGTCCAGTGCCAGCGCGGGGTCCAGGGTTACCGGAGCGGCGGCGATGCCCATGGAGAAGGTGGTGTCCTCGGGCGATGCCGTCCGCGGGCCGGCCGTCGTCGTGGTCGGGAGGGGCCGGGTGGGTCCCGAGGTGCAGCCGGCGAGCAACACAGCCGCTGCCGCTGCGCCGGCCTGCAGCACGGTGCGGCGCGCGGGAAGTGGTGTCACGCTTCGGGCTCCTCAGGGCAGGGCGGGAATGATCCTCAAGTCTAATCGACGCCGGTCCCGCGCCTGAGCGCCGAATTCCCGATGAGAGGTAGGCCACATCCGGCTCCTGATGGGGCAGGATGGACTCATGACCGAACATGCCGACGATGCAGCGCTGCTCGAGGTCCGCGACCTGGCCGTTACGTTCCGCACGACCTACGGGGAAGTCGCCGCCGTGGAGGGCGCCTCGCTACGCTTGGAACAGGGCCAGACGCTGGCGATCGTGGGGGAGTCCGGTTCCGGGAAGTCCACCACAGCCATGTCCCTGATCGGACTGCTGCCGGGCAACGGCCGGGTGACCGCCGGGAGCATCCGCTTCGACGGCCAGGAGCTGGTGGGGCTGCCGGAGCACCGGATGCGGGCCATCCGCGGACGCCAGATCGGCCTGGTCCCGCAGGATCCGATGTCCAACCTGAATCCGGTCTCCAAGATCGGCTCGCAGGTGGCGGAGACCCTGCTGGTGCACGGCATGGCGACCAGGCGTGATGTTGACCGGAAAGTGGTGGAGGTGCTGGAGGCCGCGGGGCTGCCCAACGCCAAGGAGCGTGCCAAGCAGTACCCCCATGAGTTCTCCGGCGGCATGCGCCAGCGCGCCCTGATCGCGATCGGCCTGGCCTGCCAGCCGCGGCTGCTGATCGCCGACGAGCCCACGTCCGCGCTGGACGTGACCGTGCAGCGCACCATCCTGGACCAGATCGATTCGATGACCCAGGAACTGGGGACGGCCGTGCTGCTGATCACCCACGATCTGGGGCTGGCAGCCGAACGGGCCGCCGAACTGGTGGTGATGCACCGGGGCACGGTGGTGGAGGCCGGGCCGGCACGGCAGCTGCTGGAGGACCCACAGCACCCGTATACCCAGTCGTTGGTGAAGGCGGCGCCCAGCGTGGCGGCGGTGCGCCTGTTGCCGGGCGCTTTTATCTCCAGCCCGGAGACGCGGGCGGATCGTGCCGAGAAGGTCTTCCACCACGACGCCGGAGCACCCTCCTACGCGGCGTCTACCTTGGCGGAGCACGCCGCCGCCCGGCCCGTGGCTGAAGCGGTGGCCGGGCCACCCGCTGGAACCGGAACCCGGACCGCAGACAACATCGTGGAGCTGCGCGACCTGACCAAGGTGTACAAGATTCGCGGACAGGCCGAGGATTTCTATGCCGCAAAGAACGTCACACTGGATGTTCCGCGCGGACAGACCGTCGCGATCGTCGGCGAATCGGGCTCCGGCAAGACCACCACGGCGCGGATGCTCCTGAAGCTGATCGAACCGACCAGCGGCACTATGACCTTCGACGGCATGGATGTGGCCACCCTGTCCAAGCCGCAGCTGCGGGAATTCCGGCAGCGGGTGCAGCCGGTGTTCCAGGATCCTTATTCCTCGCTGAACCCGATGTTCACGGTCGAACGGATCGTGGACGAGCCGCTGTCCACTTACAAACGCGGCAACGCCAAGGAACGCGCTGCCCGGGTCCGTGAACTGATGGATCAGGTGGCCCTGCCGCAGAGCATGCTGCGCCGCTATCCGTCCGAGCTTTCCGGAGGCCAGCGCCAGCGCGTCGCGATTGCCCGGGCGTTGGCACTGAAGCCGGACCTGATTGTCTGCGACGAGCCGGTGTCGGCTTTGGACGTGCTGGTCCAGGCCCAGATCCTGAAGCTGCTCGGCGACCTTCAGTCGGAGCTGGGGCTGAGCTACCTCTTCATCTCGCATGATCTTGCGGTGGTGCGGCTGATCTCCGACTACGTCTGCGTGATGAAGGACGGCGAACTCGTCGAGGCGGCCAGCTCGGAGGAAGTCTTCACCAATCCGCGGCACCCCTATACCCGGCGGCTGCTGGCCTCCATACCGAGCAACGAACTGGAGATCGACGCGGAGGATCCGGAGATTGCGTCCTGAGCCAGCCAAGCCCGGCTCCAACCCGGAGCCAGAAGATCACCGGCCGGAAGGTTTCGGCTTCCGGACGGGCGTGAGAAGCGCCGCCGTCGCCACCGGTTTCGCAGTCTTCGTGCTGCTGATCGGCACCGTGCTGCTGGCTTTCGGCGCGATCATCTTCGTGGGGCAGGGCCAGTGGGGCGCCGTCTGGCTGTTGGTGGTGCTGGAACTATTCTTCATCGCGGGCTTTGCGGCCATGCTGCATATGGCCCGCCAGCGGCGCCGCAACGGAGGGCAGCCGCCGGCAACTCCGGCCGGCTGAACCACTTCAGCCAAGGGGCCGCAGGCGCCGTGGGATTACTTGGCCCGGGTCTTCGGATCCAAGGCTTCGCGCAGCGATTCGCCCAGCAGCGTGAAGCCCAGTGCGGTGATGGCAATGCAGAGGCCGGGCAGGAAGGCCAACTGCGGGGCGATGCCGAGTTCGGCCTGCGCATAGGTGAGCATCCGGCCCCATTCGGCGGTTTGTGGCCTCCCGCCGCCCAGGCCCAGGAAGGAAAGGGCGGCGGCATCGATCACCGCGGTGGCCAGGGTCAGCGTGGCCTGGACGATCACCGGGCCCAAACTATTGGGCAGCTGGTGGTTCATGATGATGGCGCCTCGGCTGAGGCCCAGCGTCTGCGCCGCCAGCATGTATTCAGCGCTGCGCTGCGAGATCATCGACGAGCGCAGCAGCCGTGCGAAGATCGGCACCTGCGCGACGCCGATGGCAATCATCACCGCGAAGGCACCCTGGCCCAGGATGGCCGCAATCGACACTGCCAGCAGCAGGTTCGGCACAGAGAGCAGGATGTCGACGGCCCGCATGATCAGGTTGTCGATCTTGCCGCCGACGCCGCCGGCAATGATGCCCAAGAGCATGCCGCCGGCCAGTCCGATGGCCGTGGACATGACGCCGATGATCAGCGACGCCTGCGCGCCCCAGATCAGCTTGCTCAGAAGGTCGCCGCCAAAGCGGTCCAGCCCCAGAGGGAAGCCTTCCACTTCGCCGAATCCGGGGATATGGGTGGGCGTGATGTAGGTGCGGCCGGGCAGCTCTTCGCCGCCGTAGCGGGCCAGCAGCGGGGCCAGAAGCGCCACAAGCAGGAACAGTCCCACAATGACGGCGCCGGCGATGGCCTGCGGGTTCTTGCGCAGCCGGCGGAAGGCGTCCTTCCAGAGGCTCGTGCCGCCACTGTCGCGGACGACGGGCACCGGAGCGGCGACGTCAGTATCGCCGCCGGGCTGGGGAGGAAGAGTTGTGCTCATCAGACACGCACCCTCGGGTCGATGATGCTGTAGGAAACGTCCACCAGCAGGTTGATCAGTGAATAGATCAAGGCAATGAAAATAATGAACCCCTGCAGTACCGGATAGTCCAGATTGAAGATCGCGTCGCGCAGGAACCTGCCGATCCCGCTGAAGGCGAAGACCGTCTCGGTCAGCACCGCGCCGGAGACCAGCAGTCCCAATTGCAGTCCAATCGTGGTGGTCACCGGAAGCATGGCATTGCGTAGCACGAAGCGGTTGCGGATGGTCTTTTCCTGCAGCCCTTTGGCTCTGGCCGTGCGGACGTAGTCGGCGTTCTGGACCTCCAGCACGGAGGCCCTGGTGATGCGGACAATAATGGCCAACGGAATCGTGCCCAGGGCGATGCCGGGCAGGATCAGATGCATGAACGCGTCCCATGCTGCGTCCCACTCGCGGGTGAGGATGCCGTCCAACACGTAGAAGTCGGTCACATGCGTTGCATCGATGCGCGGATTTTGCCGCCCGTCGGTGGGGAACCAGGGCAGCTTGATGGCGAACAGCCACTTGAGGATGAAGGCCAGGAAGAAGACCGGCACGGTGATGCCGATCAGGGACAGGACGACCGAGGAATGGTCCGGCCATTTCCCATAATTCTTGGCTGCCTGATAGCCCAGCGGAATTCCGATTCCGACGGCGAAGATCAACGCCACGACGGTCAGCTCAAGCGTCGCCGGAAACCGGCTGCCGAACTCTTCAAGCACCGGCCGGCCGGTCAGGATCGAGGTGCCGAAGTCACCTTGGAGCAGCTTCCCCATGTAAACGAAGTACTGCTCGATCAACGGCCGGTCGAAGCCGTAGAGCTCATTGATCCGTGCCACGGCATCGGGAGTGGCACGGTCGCCCAACAGTGCGGTGGCCGGGCCGCCGGGCAGGCTGCGCACCCACAGGAAGAGCAGCAGCGAGAGCCCGATGAGCGTAGGGATGAGCAACGCAAGGCGTTTGCCAATGACTCTGAGCACAGTATCCTTCCGGCGCCCGGTGGACGCGGCGCCTCGTCCTGTTGCCGTGGGGTGGTAACGCCGGGACCCGCAGCTGGCGGGTCCCGGCGGCTGGAGTTACTCGGACAGTTTGATCATGTTGAAGACCTCGTCATTCACCGGGCTGGCCGGGTAGGTCTCCACCCGGGGCGCGAAGGCGAGCGACGGGGCCGGGTGCGCCAGCGGGATGGCCGGGACGTATTCAGCGATGTCGGCGTTGATCTCCTCGTACAACGGCGTCTGCTCTTCCACCTTGCTGGTGCCGCGGGCCTCGGCCAGCTTGTCGAACAGTTCCTTGTTGTCGAAGCCGAACTCCGGCTTCTCCTGGCCGAAGAACACACCGACGAAGTTGTCAGTGTCGTTGTAGTCGCCGGTCCAGCCCAGCAGGTGGATGCCATGGTCCTCGCTGGCTTGGACCTTGTCCAGGTAATCCGGCGCCCACTTATCCGGCTGCGCCTTGATGGTGATGCCCACTTCCTCCAACTGGGCGCTCAGGTTGGTGAACACCTGCTCCGGCGTCGGCATGTACGGCCGTGAAACGCCCGTCGGGTAGTTGAACTCCAGCTCCAGCCCATCCGCGTAGCCGGCCTCTGCCAGCAGTTCCTTGGCCTTCGCCGGGTCGTAGGGGTAGGTGGTGACGTCCTCGTTGTAGCCGTTGACCATGTCCGGCACGAACTGCGAGGCGACCTTGGTTCCCTCGGGCAGCGTCTGCTTGACCAGCGCGTCCTTGTCAATCGCGTAGGAGAGCGCCTGGCGGACCTTCAGGTCGGCCAGCGGCTTCACCTTCTGGTTGAGCCCCAGATACAGGATGGTGAAGGGATCGCGGGGGACGATCTTGAAGCCGGCGTCCGCGAGTGCCTGGGTGTCGGCCGGGGCGACCAAGTCGTAGCCGTCGACCTGTCCGGCCTCCAGGGCCTGGCGGCGGGCGTTCGGGTCGTCGATGATGCGGAAGATGATCTTGTCGATCTGTCCGCGGTCGCCCCAGTAACCGTCGAAATAGGACAGCTCAAGCGACTGGCCGGCCTCCCAGCTGTCGAACTTGAACGGTCCGGTGCCCACCGGATGCCCCTCGGCGTATTCGCTCAGCACCGGCGCCTCGGCCGAGCCGCCCACTTCGTCGGCCTTGAACTCTTCCATCGCTGCCGGGCTCTGCATCGCGAAGGCGGGCAGCGACAGCGCGGCGATGAATCCCGCGAACGGCTTGGCCAGCTTGACGGTGACTTCGGTGTCACTGGCTGCTTCACACGAGTCGTAGACGGCGGTTTCGGGGGAGTCGGAGTAGCCCTTGAACAGCGAGCCGTAGTAGTAACTCACAGCCTGGGACTGCTGGACGCCGGTGAAGTTGTACCAGCGGTCGAAGTTGAAGCACACCGCGTCGGCATTGAAATCGGTGTCGTCGTGGAACTTCACGCCTTCCTTCAGCTTGAAGGTGTAGGACAGGCCGTCGTCGGACGCTTCCCAGGATTCGGCCAGCAGCGGTGCCGGATCGGCCGTACCGGGCTCCACTCCCACCAGGCCCTCGAAGATCTGCCGGCTCACGCGGAACGATTCGCCGTCGCTCGCGTACGCCGGATCCAGCGACTTTGGATCGGAGGATGCCGCGAAAACGAACGTCGAGTTGACGCCGCCTTCGCTTGCGGCGTCCGTTCCGCCGCCGCGCTCGCTCTCGGCACAGCCGGACAGGATGAGTGCGCCGGCGGCCAGGCCGGCTATAGCGGCTGCTGTGCGCCGGCCTCGGCGCGGGCCACCTGAAGTGGTTCCAGTGAATGACATGGACTGCTCCTCGTGGACGTGAGGTGGGGCGCCGACCGTGTGTGCGGCGACCGGCGGAGCCGCGCTATGGCACGGCTCCGCTTGATGAGAGCTTAGTCACATGAAAGATCGAAAGCATCGGTTTCACGTTCCGGCGTGGGACAAATAGCATCACAATTTGATGACAGCGCCCTGCAAGCACGACGGCGGCGCGCGTCTACCGTCGGCAGGCGCGGGGCCGGCGCGGGGGTGGTGCGGCCGGGGCGTTAACCCGAAGAGCCCCGCAGCGTCCAGGCTGCGGGGCTCTTGCCGGCGGTGCGCAAGGCGGGACTTGAACCCGCACGTCCGAAGACACTGGAACCTAAATCCAGCGCGTCTACCAATTCCGCCACTCGCGCATGTGTTCCGGGCAGGAACGGAACAGCAATTAGTCTACCGGCATCGAGGCAGACCTCCGGCAGGGTCGCCGGACGAAGGCGGGCCTAGTTGTCCAGGCCCAGATCGCGGCGCAATTTAGCCACATGCCCGGTGGCGCGGACGTTGTACTGGGCCAGAGCCACCTTTCCCGCCGGATCCACCACGATGGTGGAACGGATCAGGCCCTCGTAGACCTTGCCGTAGTTCTTCTTTTCGCCCCAGGCTGCATAGGCCTCGGCCACTGCATGGTCCTCATCGGAGAGCAACGGGAAGTTCAGTTGCTCGTTCTCGGCGAATTTCACCAGCTTGGGCAGCGGGTCGGGGGAGATACCCAGCACCGCGTAACCGGCGCCCTTTAACGAGGCGAGGCTGTCGCGGAAATCGCACGCTTGCTTCGTGCAGCCCGGTGTTGACGCAGCCGGATAGAAGTAGACCACAACGTTTTGGCCACGATAGTCGGCCAGCGATACGGTGTTGCCCGCCGAGTCCTGAAGTGTGAAATCCGGCGCGATGTCGCCGGTAGACAGTCGTTCGGCCATGGGGCAGCTCCTTAGCGATTTAGGGTTTCATCACCAGCATAGCCAAGCCAGACCACTGACAGGGCGGGCAAGGTACGTATACTTGAGGGCATGCCAGATTTGAAAAATTGGCCGATGCCACGGTTGCTCTCCACCGCTGCGCGGCTGGTCGAGCACGAGTGGAACGACAAGCTGGCCGGCCTCGGACTCACCCACGCCGGTGTCATCGCCCTTGAGGTGCTGGCCGCCGACGGCGAGATGACCCAAGCACAATTGGCCAACCGAGTACGCGTACAGGCCCAGACCATGGGGAAGACGCTGGGCCGGCTTGAAGTTCACGGGCACATTGTCCGGGCTCGCAGCGAGGTAGACCGACGGCGCCAAATCGTGCAGATCAGCGACGAAGGGCGCCTGGCGCTCAAGCAGGCCGCCGAACTGGAGCGCCAGCTAAGCAGTGGCAGCGGCGACCAGATGGACGAGCTCAAAGAACGCCTGACGATCATTATCCGCAGACTGGGCAACACCCGTTTCGGCATCGGGGCGGCCGAAACCATCGACTTGGGCGAGCTCGAAAGCTTCGAGGACGGCGACTGACCCGCCCCTCTCGCAGACGCGGCCAAGACCTTTACCAGCGGGACGCTGACGCCCGCAGGTAGGTGCGGAACCCAGCAAGATCCGCCACCACGTCGGCGGCCGATTCCCCTCCGTGCGTGATGCCAGCAGACTGGCCGGCGTAAACAGGAGCCGTGGCGACGTCCGCATTCCGGCGTGCTCCCTCCATCTCCTCCGTGATCGACGACGACCCGGCCACTTCGTCCTGCAGCCCTTCCAGGTCGCCGGACCAGCGGTCGCTGAACTGGTTGCGCAGCGCCCGGCCGCCGAACTCGGCAGGCCACGGCACCTTCTGGGCGATGTCGAAAGCACGGGTGTAGACCGTCTCTTCCGTGCCGGCGCGGGCGATGGCTTCCTTGACCTGGGCGGGGCTGATTGATTCGGCGCAGGCCGCGAAGCGCGTGCCGATCCATGCCCCCTGCGCGCCGGCAGCCAGCACAGCCGCCACACCGCGCGCCGTGGCGATCCCGCCGGCCGCCAAGACCGGCTTGTCCGTCTGGTCCAGCGCCAGCTGCAGCAGCGGTAGGGTCGCCACGTCATTTCGCCCGTGTCCGCCGCCTTCGCTACCGCGGACCACGACGACGTCGATGTCGCCTTCCAGCGCACGCTGAAGATCCGCCGCGTTACCCACTTGCATGGCAACCAAGGCACCGGCCTCGTGGGCCATCGACGCGGCCGCTCCGGGATCTCCGAAGCTGACAGAGAGCAGGTCCGGTTGGTGCTCCAGCACCACGCGCAGCGGCTCCAGCGACTCCTCCAGCACCCATGCCATCAGCCCCGCTCCCCATGGCTTGCCCGAGGCTGCAGCCAAGGTGAGCTCGCGCTCCAGCCAATCGGTGGCCACGCTGCCGCCGATGCCCACCATGCCCAGTCCGCCGGCGGTCGAAACCGCCGCAGCCAAGCGGCCGCCGGCGGCCCCGGCCATCGGGGCGTTGAGCAGCGGTTGGGTCAGGCCAAGGCGGCTGCACAGATCAGCGGAAGCTGGGGAAGCGCTCATGCTCGGGGGTTCACCAGGATTTTCACATGCTCCTCGTTGTTATTGATGAGCTGGTCGAAGCCGCCGGAGATCAGGTCGTCCAGCGGGATCTTCGCGGTGATGAACGGGGCCAAATCGAGCTTGCCCTCCTGTACCAGCTTGATGGTGCTGGGATGGTCGTTCGCGTAGCCGATGGTGCCGCGCAGGTCGATCTCTTTGAGCACCAGGGAAGGCATGTCCACGTCGGGTTTGTGGCCCCAGATGGAAACGTTGACAATGACGCCGCCCGGCCGGACGGCATCCATCAGCATGTTCAGGACAACCGGGACCGAGCTGCACTCAAAACCGACATCGGCTCCCTTTCCATCGGTTAGGTCACGGACCCGCTGGGCGACATCGCCTTCCCTCGGGTCGAACACCTGATCCGCGACCCCAGTGTCCCGGGCCATCTTTTTGCGCGCCTCGCTGAGTTCCGAGATGTAGACGGTCAAACCGGAGGCTTTGAGGACGGCGGCGGTCAGCAAGCCGATGGGCCCTGCTCCGCCGACAATAGCGGTGTCGCCAGACTGTGCCTGGCTGCGCACGAAGGCGTGGTGTCCCACCGAGAGCGGTTCGATCAGCGCCGCCTGGTCCAACGGAATATCCCCGATCGCATGGACCCAACGCCGCTCCACCACGATTTTCTCGGACAGTCCGCCGCCCCGTCCGCCCAAGCCAATGAAGTTCATGTCCTTGGACAGCTGGTATGCATGGCCGGGGCCGGTCTCGACGCCGCTATGGATGATGTAGGGCTCCACAACGACGTTCTGGCCGACTTCCAGGTCGGTGACTCCGTCGCCGAGGGCCGTGATGGTTCCAGAGAACTCGTGCCCCATGGTCACCGGTGCCTCTTCGCCCGAGATGGGGTGCGGAGAGCCCTTGGGCGGAATGAAGATCGGTCCTTCAAGGTACTCGTGCAGGTCGGTGCCGCAAATGCCGCACCACGCCACGTCGATGGCAACCGTTCCGGCTTTGAGCTCCGGTTCTGGAATGTCCTCGATCCGGATGTCCCTCTGATCGTAGTAGCGCGCAGCTTTCATCACGGACCCCTCCAACGCAGGCTGGACCTTCATCCTACTGACGATGCGCAGCTTGGTGAATGGGAAATCCGTGCGGGTACAAGCTGGCGTCACTGGTAACGGCGGTGCGGAGTTTCTGCGCGGGTAGTCCGGCGGCCTTGCTGCCTCGGGGCAAAAAGAAACCCCGTCCGACGAAGCGTTTCGCTTGATCGGACGGGGCTTGTCCGTGCACCCCCCGGGACTCGAACCCGGAACCCATTGATTAAGAGTCAATTGCTCTGCCAGTTGAGCTAGAGGTGCATCTGTTCCTGAAGGTTTCAGCAGCGGTTTCCCTCTGCTTTTTCCCTCGCAACGACATGTAACTCTAGCAGGACATTTCCGCGAAAGTGAAATCGAGCGGGCCTTTGTAGCCTACTTCACAGGAATGGACAGCATCCGGTCATTGCCGGTGCCGTTGGTCAGAACCCAGAGCCCTCCGCCCGGGGCAGCAGCGACGTCGCGCAGCCGGCCGTAGGTGCCAGCGTAAAACGCCTCGGGCTCGCCGGCCTCGGTGCCGTCCAACTCCACCTTCCACAGCCGCTGGCCGCGCAACGCGGCGATCCATGCGGTGCCGTCCACCAAGGCCATGCCGCTGGGGGAAGCGTCCGCAGTGGACGGCCAGACCACTTTGGCGTCGATAAAGCGATCGTCGCCGGGAGCGCCGGTCACCTCCGGCCAACCGTAATTGCCGCCGGCTTCGATCAGGTTAAGCTCATCGTCCCGGTCCGGGCCGAACTCGGTGGCCCAGAGCCTGCCGTCCGCGTCCCAAGCCAGCCCCTGCACGTTGCGGTGGCCGTAGCTGTACACCGGGCTGTCACCGAATGGGTTCCCGGGCGCGGGGTCGCCGTCGGGAGTGACGCGAAGGATCTTGCCGCCAAGCGAGGATCGATCCTGCGACCGGGAGGAGACTGCGGCGTCACCGGTGGCGATGTAAAGGTAGCCGTCCGGGCCGAACTTGATTCTGCCTCCGTTGTGGTTCCCGGCTTTGGGGATTCCCGTCACGATGTCCCGAGGGTCGCTGAGCTGGTTGTCTTTCCAGCGGTAGCTGACCACACGGTTGTCCTCCGGCGAGGTGAGGTAGACGTAGAGCCGGGCATCGGCGTCGAAATCCGGGCTGGGCTCCAGGCCCAGCAAACCTCCCTCGCCGGTGGTTTCCAGCGGGGACTCCACAGGTACTGAGGCCACGGTTTTGCCGTCCACTACGTGCTTGATCAGGCCGGTGTTGTTCTCCGAGATGAGGGCGCTGCCGTCCGGCAGCACCGCAATGGACCAGGGCTCGTCCAGCCCGGAAGCGGCCGTGCCCACCTCCGGGGCGGACGCGGCGCTGCCGCCGGTGTTCGGGGTCCCGCTTACGCCGCCGGTGCACCCGGCCAAGACGGAGGCAAGCACCACTGCCAACCCCAGCCCGGCACATCGCAGCGGCGTGGCGCGGTTTTTCCTCTCGGCGTGCACTCGTTATCCCCTTCGCCGGTCCGGCTCGTCTCCGTTCTCAGCTGCGACGGTCGGTTCGATGACCGCTTCGCCGGCATAGCCGAGCCATTCGGTTTCATCGTAAAGCGGTTCGGCGGTGGGCGGCGATTGCTCGGCCGCGGCGTCCTCGACCTCGGCTGGCGGCGGTTCCTCGGCGCCGGCACCCTGCGAGGTGGTGGTGCCGGCCGGGGAGTCCGGCATCGTCTCTTCCACCACCATGTCTTCCTCGGTAGCCGTCTCGGGGACTTCTTCCTCGTACATGGCGTCGGCGACGTGCTCTTGCCGGTTGCCCGCGTCCCCAAGCGGCCGGTCGGCGTCGGTGTCGCGGGCCTGCCGCTCCTGGTCCCGGGCTGCAGCGGTGATATCGCCGTCGTTCTGTTGGTGGCCGGCCGTGGCCGGCTGCTGGGCTGCGCGGGGTCCACTCTCGGCGGAGGGGAGTTTGCGTTTGGTGAGGTTGGCCGGCGCGTGGGCCAGGGCTCCGGCGTCGGTGGAGTTGCGGGAGAACCGCCACCAAAGCAGGGCGGCGACGCTGGTGACGACGACGAACCCGATGGCCCATCTCCTGTCCACGGACTTCACCTTCCAGATGATGGTTATGGTGCAACTGGACCCGACGTTACGTGCGGTGGAGAACGATGTCCATAGAGCCGGCGGCCCGGTCCGGAGGACTGGCCCGTGGCTGGCCAAGGCCGGAAAATCAGCCCTGAATGCGGCTATTGAGGCCGGGGGAGCGGCAGCCTAGGCCCGGAAGATCAGCTCCGCCATGAAGCGGTGGAAGTCGGGCTGGTCCTCGGACTGGTCGATCGTGCGCCCCTCACCTGGCAGCTTGCCGTCGGCCTGCACGCCGAAGCGGAACGTCTGGCCAGTGCTGGTGCCCACTTCGTACTCACCGCCGCCCAGCTGGACGGCGTGCGACAGGTTGGTCATGTTGATGGCCACGGGGATCCCGCCGGCGGTCAGACCGGTGCCGTCAAACGGCGCGACGACCAGTTCCTGCGGCCGCCAACGGTAGCCGATCACGTAGCAGTGCCCGGTGCCGCCACCCGGTGCACCGTGCACGGTGTCACGGCGGCTGCTGCCGAAGACCAGGTTGTAGTCTCCGTAGTTGGGAATTTGGGAATCAAAGATGGCGCTGAGCGCGTCCTTGAGTTCATCGCTGGTGGGCATGGTGGCCTTCAAATCTGCGGGGATGGGCTGGGTGGACGGCGCCTGCAGTGGCGGAAGCGAGCAATGCTTTCCGCCAGCCTGGGCGCCGGACCCACAAAAAAGCGCCTGGCCCTTGTGGTGCCCGGCGCTCGATTGCGGTGGTGGAGGTCAGACGGCGTCGACCGCTTTCACCGGCATGGCCGAGTGGTCGGTCTGCCACGCGTGGCTGCGCGGTACGGGCCCGTGGTCACGGCGAACAACTACGGCGAGGCGCGCCAGGACGGCGGCTATCCCCATTACGGTCAGGGCTACTGAGACTGTCATGCCTACATTCTCGACTGCTCAGACCGTCAAGTTCAATCTAATGTTTCTTAGCACACTCTGTAGGATCGCTTTATGGACATCAGGCGGCTCCAAATTCTGCGGGAACTCGGCGACCGGGGGTCCGTCGTCGCGACAGCGGCTGCGATGAAGGTCACAGCTTCCGCAGTGTCGCAGCAGCTCAAGGTGCTGCAGGAGGAAGTGGGCGTCACACTGGTGGAAAAAGCCGGCCGGGGAGTGCGCCTGACCGAGGCCGGGCTGGCGATGGCAGCGGCTGCCTCGGACGTGTCTGCCGCGATGGAGCGGGCGCAGGCCACCGTGGACGGTTACCGCAGCGGCTGGCAGAACCAAATCCGTGCCGCGTTCTTTCCCAGCGCCGCAGAAATGTTCCTGCCGGGCTTGATGTACCGGCTGCAGGAGATCGAGGGACTGCACTTCGAACCGTGCATGGAGGATCCCTCCGTGGACGGCTTCCTGCGGCTGGCGGCTGACTATGACCTGGTGCTGGCGCACAGCCAGCAGGGCGTGGAGGCCTTCGCCCGGAGCGGCATCACCGTGTTGCCTTTGCTGGACGAACCACTGGATGTGGCCCTGCCAGTCGGGCATCCGTTGGCCCAATTCGACGCCCTCAAGCCCGAGGATGTGGTCAGCTATCCGTGGATCGGCGTGCCCCCGGGATTTCCCTTTGAACAGGTGTTGCGGCAGATCGAAGCGCGCACCGGCCGGCTGGCCAAGCGGACCACGCGCTACGCGGACCTGCGCGTCATGGAGGCCATGGTGGCCGCCGGGCACGGGCTGGCAATCGTGCCGCGCTTCACATCGCGGAAGGCGCAGACGGCCCGCGGTTTCGTGATGCGTCCGCTGGAGGGAATCCGTGCCAACCGAAGCATCGTGGTGTTGGCCCGCAGCGATGTAGCCGAACGCAGCAGCGTTCACCGGGTCATCGGCATGCTGCAGCAGGAGGCTGCCGCGATAGCCAGTCAGCAGGGCTGAGGGGCGGGCCCGATGAAGTCGCCTGTCCACGGTGTGCTGCTGGCGGCGGGCGCCGGGCGGCGGCTGGGCCGCGGGCCGAAAGCGTTGCTGGCCGGCACAGACGGGGTCCCGCTGGTTTCGAGGATCGCGGAGGTGCTCCGGCAGGGCGGCTGCGCCAGCGTGGCGGTGGTATTGGGCGCCGGCGCGGCCGAAGTGCAAACGGCCACGGACCTGGCCGGCTGCGCAGTTCTGGTCAACGAGCAGTGGAGCGAAGGGATGGCCGGCTCGTTCCGCCTCGGCGTGCAGAGCGCTCGGCCGGAGCAAGCGGTGCTGGTTGCGCTGGTGGACCAGCCCGGAATCAGCCCGGAACTGGTGGCCCGCCTGATCCACACGGGTCTGCCGGGGCGGATCATAGCCGCCGGCTACCGCGGCCCGGACGGAAAGCTGCGCCGCGGCCATCCGGTGCTCTTCGCGCCCGGCTTGGCAGCCCAGGCAGCAGAGCAGGCGACGGGCGACGCCGGTGCGCGCCCCTTCTTGTCGGCGCACCCCGAACTGGTGGAACTGGTGGACTGCTCGGACCTGTCCGACGGCGGAGACATCGACACGCCCTCTGATCTGGGCCGGCTCGGTTAGCGGCCGGCGGCCGGATCTCGGCGCGGTTGGATCTCGATGCGCCCGCAAGCGGCCTTACTCGATCACCGGGGTGCGGAGGCGGGCCGCCTTACTCGATCACCGCCCGGCCGATCCGTCAGCTTTTTCGTCAGGGCGGGGTAAATCGGTGAGGGCAGCGTCCATGGCCCCTGCCCTCACGGATTTAGCCCGCCCTCGCCGCTGGGACAGGGGGCAACTTCGGGTGCAACCTTGCTCGATCACGGCGCGGGTCAGTACTCTACTTTGTCCGGCAGCCGGTCCCAGAGTCGGAACGGGGCCAGGTAATCGGTGGTTTCGTAGCCGTCTCGGACCACGGGCATCAACTGCTTGTCGCCCTCGGGGCCGAAGTAGTCGTAGAACAAGGCATCGTCGAAGCCGGAGCTGGCGGCGTCGTCGCGGTCGGCCGCATACACAACCCGATCGATCCGCGCCCAGAGCGCAGCGGCCAGGCACATCGGACAAGGCTCGCAGCTGGAATACAGCACCGCGCCGGCCAGATTGAACCCGGTCGCCGCGGCGGCGCGGCGGATGGCCACCACTTCCGCATGCGCCGTCGGATCGTTCGTGGCGGTCACACGATTCACTCCGTCGAAGATCTGTCCGTCCCGCGTGACCACCGTGGCGCCAAAGGGGCCGCCGGACTTGCCGACGTTCTCCACGGCGATTTCAACGGCGCGGGCCAAGTACTCGTTGTTTCCGGCTTTCATGGGCGCAGACTAACAGGAGAGCGTGGCCAACACCACAGATGTGGGCGCGCCGGTGCCGCCTTGGCAACCGCGGCAAGGCACCGCCGTCGTAATATGCCCTGAACACTGCGGCGTGGGTCATAGAATCAAACCCATGAGCGCGGACGTAACCCCTGATATCAAGCCCCGTAGCCGGGTAGTCACCGATGGCATCCACGCCGCTCCGGCGCGCGGGATGTTCCGAGCAGTGGGAATGGGGGACGACGACTTTGCCAAGCCGCAAATCGGCGTCGCCAGTTCCTGGAACGAGATCACCCCCTGCAACCTGTCCCTGAACCGCCTGGCCCAGGGCGCCAAGGAAGGCGTGCACGCCGGCGGCGGCTTCCCGATGCAGTTCGGCACCATCTCCGTCTCCGACGGCATTTCCATGGGCCACGAAGGCATGCACTTCTCGCTGGTCTCCCGCGAGGTCATCGCGGACTCGGTCGAAACCGTCATGCAGGCGGAGCGGATCGACGGTTCGGTGCTGCTGGCCGGCTGCGACAAGTCCCTGCCCGGCATGCTGATGGCTGCCGCCCGGCTGGATCTGGCGTCCGTCTTCCTCTACGCCGGTTCCATCATGCCCGGCTGGGTCAAGCTTGAGGACGGCTCCGAAAAGGAAGTCACCCTCATCGACGCGTTCGAAGCCGTCGGTGCGTGCGCTGCCGGGAAGATGAGCATGGAAGACCTTACCCGCATCGAAAAGGCGATCTGTCCCGGCGAAGGTGCCTGTGGCGGCATGTACACCGCCAATACCATGGCGTGTATCGGAGAGGCGCTGGGGATGTCCCTGCCCGGCTCCGCCGCACCGCCCTCCGCCGACCGCCGTCGTGACGAATTTGCCCGCAAGTCCGGCGAGGCGGTGGTTAACCTGCTCCGTAAGGGCATCACGGCCCGCGACATCATGACCAAGAAGGCGTTCGAGAACGCGATCGCCGTCACCATGGCCTTCGGCGGCTCCACGAACGCCGTGCTGCACCTGCTGGCCATCGCCCGCGAAGCGGAGGTGGACCTGACGCTCGAGGATTTCAACCGGATCGGCGACAAGATCCCGCACCTGGGCGACCTCAAGCCGTTCGGCCGCTACGTCATGACCGACGTCGACAAGATCGGCGGCGTCCCCGTCATCATGCGCGCGCTGCTCGACGCCGGCCTGCTGCACGGCGACTGCCTGACCGTCACCGGCAAGACGGTGGCCGAGAACCTGGCCGAGATCAACCCGCCGGACGTCGACGGCAAGATCCTGCGCGCGCTGGACAACCCGATCCACAAGACCGGCGGCATCACCATCCTGCACGGCTCGATGGCTCCCGAGGGTGCCGTGGTCAAGAGCGCCGGCTTCGACGCCGATGTCTTCGAGGGCACTGCCCGCGTGTTCGAGCGTGAGCAGGGCGCGCTGGATGCGCTGGACAACGGCCAGATCAAGGCGGGTGACGTGGTGGTGATCCGCTACGAAGGCCCGAAGGGCGGTCCGGGCATGCGCGAAATGCTGGCCATCACCGGCGCGATCAAGGGTGCCGGGCTGGGCAAGGACGTGCTGCTGCTCACCGACGGCCGGTTCTCCGGCGGCACCACCGGCCTGTGCATCGGGCACGTGGCGCCGGAAGCGGTCGACGGCGGCCCGATCGCCTTTGTGCGCGACGGCGACCGGATTCGCGTGGACATCGCGGCCCGCAGCTTCGACCTGCTGGTGGACGAAGCCGAACTGGAAACCCGCCGGGTGGGCTGGGAGCCGTTGGCGCCCAAGTTCACCACCGGCGTGCTGGCCAAATACGCCAAGCTCGTGAATTCCGCCTCCACCGGCGCCTACTGCGGCTAGCCCGCGGCGGTTCAGCCATGAGTGCTGAACCACGACGGCGGGGCGAGCCGCCCGGCGCAGGCGCGCCCCGCCGTCGTACTGAGGGGAGTTGGGTTAAGTCCATCTTTTGGACTCGAATGCCCAAATAATGAGACACTGATGTCTCAGGTTGACACTGATATCTGCGTGGCAGAAACTGAAGCCATGCAAAGCGTATCCGTGGTCGTCCTTATCAAGCGCGTGGCGTAAACGCCCGTCTGGTTCGACCACGTCACGCGCTAAACCCCATCGGAGCCAACCGGCTCGACGGGGTTTTTTTATTTGCAGAAGAGCACAGGGCCTTCTTCCGCTCGCGGAGGACGGCAAGCACATCGCCAGAAACGAAAGATCCGCAAAGGAAAATCCGATGACTAAGGGATCGCCAATCAGCCCCTCGCTGATGGCCAACAAGGCGCCGGCCGCGGCCGACGCTGTCAGAACCAAAGATGTAGCTGCCTCTGTCTCTTCCGTCGTGGACGGCCTCAGCCCGGTAGTCGGGCCGAACAACATCGTGCCGCCCACGGAAATGACCGGCTCACAAGCCGTTGTCCGTTCGCTGGAAGAACTGGGCGTCGAAGACGTCTTCGGGTTGCCAGGCGGGGCTATCCTCCCCACCTACGACCCGCTCATGGATTCGGCCAAGATCAACCATGTCTTGGTCCGTCATGAACAGGGTGCAGGCCACGCCGCACAGGGTTATGCCATGGTCACCGGCCGCGCCGGGGTCTGCATTGCCACCTCCGGGCCGGGCGCCACCAACCTGGTCACCGCCATTGCCGACGCGCACATGGATTCGGTGCCGATGGTGGCGATCACCGGGCAGGTGTCCTCGGCCGTGATCGGCTCGGACGCGTTCCAGGAAGCGGACATCGTCGGCATCACCATGCCGGTCACCAAGCACTCCTACCTGGTCACCAAGGCGCAGGAGATTCCGCGCGTGCTGGCCGAAGCCTTCCACATTGCCACCACCGGCCGCCCCGGCCCGGTGCTGGTGGACATCGCCAAGGACGCCCAGCAGTCCATGATGACCTTCTCTTGGCCGCCGAAGATCGACATCCCCGGCTACCGCACGGTGGTGCGCGGTCATTCAAAGCAGGTCCGCGAGGCGGCCAAGCTGATCGCCGCGGCCGAGCGCCCGGTGTTCTACGTGGGCGGCGGTGTGATCAAGGCCCACGCCGCCCGGGAGCTGCGTGAGCTGGCCGAGCTGGTGGGCGCCCCGGTGGCCACCACGCTGATGGCCCGCGGCGTGTTCCCGGATTCGCATCCGCAGCATGTGGGCATGCCGGGCATGCACGGCTCCGTCTCCGCGGTGACCGCGCTGCAGCAGTCCGACCTGCTGATCACGCTGGGCGCCCGCTTCGACGACCGCGTCACAGGCGTGCTGAGCACGTTCGCCCCGGGTGCCAAGGTGATCCACGCGGACATCGATCCGGCGGAAATCTCCAAGAACCGCACCGCCGATGTGCCGATCGTGGGCTCCGTCAAGGAGATCATTCCGGAATTGGCCGATGCCTGCCGCGAGCGGTTCGCCGCCGAAGGCACGCCCGACCTCTCCGCATGGTGGGCCATGCTGAACCGGCTCCGCGAGACCTACCCGCTGGGCTTCGCCGAACCCGACGACGGCTTGGTGGCCCCGCAGCAGGTGATCCAGCGGATCGGCGAGCTGACCGGGCCGGAAGCCGTCTACGTTGCCGGCGTGGGCCAGCACCAGATGTGGAGCGCGCAGTTCATCAAGTACGAGCGCCCGCATGCCTGGCTGAACTCCGGCGGCCTGGGCACCATGGGCTACTCGGTGCCGGCCGCGATGGGTGCCAAGGTCGGCAACCCGGACCGCGTGGTCTGGGCCATCGACGGCGACGGCTGCTTCCAGATGACCAACCAGGAACTGGCCACCTGCCGGCTGAACAACATCCCCATCAAGGTGGCGGTGATCAACAACTCTTCGCTGGGCATGGTCCGCCAGTGGCAGACCTTGTTCTACGACGGCCGGTACTCCAACACCGACCTGAACACCGGCCACGACACCGTGCGCGTGCCGGACTTCGTCAAGATGGCGGATGCTTACGACTGCGTGGGCCTGCGCTGCGAACGGGTGGAGGACATCGACGCCACCATCCAGCAGGCACTGGCGATCAACGACCGTCCGGTGGTGATCGACTTCGTGGTCAGCCCCAACGCAATGGTGTGGCCGATGGTCCCCTCCGGCGTGAGCAACGACCTCATCCAGATTGCCCGCGACATGACCCCCGTATGGGAAGAGGAGGACTAGGCATGGCCCGCCATACCCTTTCAGTGCTGGTGGAGGACGTCCCGGGTGTGCTGACCCGCGTCGCCAGCCTCTTCGCCCGCCGCGCGTTTAACATCCATTCTTTGGCAGTCGGCCCCACGGAAGCTGACGGGTTCTCCCGCATGACCGTGGTGGTCGAGGCCGAGGGGGACCTGCTGGAGCAGGTCACCAAACAACTGAACAAGCTCGTCAACGTCATCAAGATCGTCGAGCTGGTTCCCGAAACTTCCGTGCAACGCGACCACATCCTGGTCAAGGTCCGCGCGGATGCCGCAACACGGCTGCAGGTAACCCAGGCAGCAGATCTGTTCCGTGCCTCCGTGGTCGACGTGTCCACCGACTCGTTGGTTGTGGAGGCCACCGGCACCGCCGATAAGCTCGAGGCCCTGCTTGCAGTGCTGGAGCCGTTTGGCATCCGCGAAATTGTCCAATCCGGAACGCTGGCCATTGGCCGCGGCTCCCGCTCGATGAGCGACCGCGCGCTGCGTTCCGCCTGATTCCTTTCCACGAAATACCCAACAGGAGAAACTTAAGTGACTGAGCTGTATTACGACGACGACGCCGACCTCTCGATCATCCAGGGCCGCAAGGTCGCTGTCATCGGTTACGGCAGCCAGGGCCATGCCCACGCCCTGAGCCTGCGCGATTCCGGCGTGGACGTCCGCGTTGGCCTGGCCGAGGGCTCTAAGTCCCGCGCCAAGGCCGAGGCCGAGGGGCTTAAGGTCCTCTCCGTCGCCGACGCGGCCGCCGAGGCCGATGTGATCATGATCCTCACCCCGGACCAGGTCCAGGCCAAGGTCTACGCCGAATCCATCGCGGACAAGCTCGAAGAGGGCAACGCCCTGTTCTTCGGCCACGGCTTCAACATCCGCTACGGCTTCATCAAGCCGCCGGCCAACGTCGACGTCGCCCTGGTCGCCCCCAAGGGCCCGGGCCACATCGTGCGCCGCGAGTTCGAAGCCGGCCGCGGTGTGCCGGACCTGATCGCGATCGAGCAGGACTTCACCGGCGGCGCCAAGGCGCTGGCCCTGTCCTACGCCAAGGGCATCGGCGGCACCCGCGCCGGCGTCATCGAGACGACCTTCACCGAAGAGACCGAGACCGACCTGTTCGGCGAGCAGGCAGTGCTCTGCGGCGGCGCTTCGCAGCTGGTGCAGTACGGCTTCGAGACCCTGACCGAGGCCGGCTACAAGCCGGAAATCGCCTACTTCGAGGTGCTGCACGAGCTCAAGCTGATCGTTGACCTGATGGTCGAGGGCGGCATCGCCAAGCAGCGCTGGTCCGTCTCCGACACCGCCGAGTTCGGCGACTACGTTTCCGGCCCCCGCGTGATCACCCCGGAGGTGAAGGAAAACATGAAGGCTGTCCTCGCGGACATCCAGAACGGCTCCTTCGCCAAGCGCTTCATGGACGACCAGGCCAACGGCGCCAAGGAATTCCTGGAACTGCGCCAGAAGGGTGAAGACCACCCGATCGAGGCCACCGGCCGCGAACTGCGCAAGCTGTTCTCCTGGATCAAGTCCGACGACGACTACACCGAGGGCGTCGCAGCCCGTTAGTCCCGTGCCACGGCCGGCGCCCGCTGCGGGCGCCGGCCGTCACTTTTTGGCTTCCGGTGGTTCCGGCGTTACCCGCGCCGGGTCCGCCGGTGCCGGTAACAACTGGGGGAGAAGGCCGCAGCCGTTCTAGACTGGAGGCACCCCCATCGATACGCACGGCCATCACCATGCATGCAGCGAAGGAACAACCCCTGTGGAAAAACCAGTAGTTCTCCTTGCGGAGGAACTCTCCCCAGCTACCATCGAAGCCCTCGGGCCCGACTTCGAGATCCGACAGACCGATGGAGCCGACAGGTCCCAGCTGCTGGGTGCGATTGCCGACGTCGACGCCATCCTGGTTCGCTCCGCCACCAAGGTGGACGCCGAGGCCATTGCCGCGGCCAGGAACCTGAAGATCATCGCCCGCGCCGGCGTGGGCTTGGACAACGTGGACATCAAGTCCGCCACCCAGGCCGGTGTCATGGTCGTGAACGCGCCGACCTCCAACATCATCTCCGCCGCGGAACTGACCATCGGACACATCCTGGGCCTGGCCCGCCACATCCCGTCCGCCAACGCCTCGCTCAAGGGCGGCGAGTGGAAGCGCTCCAAGTACACCGGCACCGAGCTCTACGAAAAGAAGATCGGCATCATCGGCCTGGGCCGCATCGGCGCCCTGATCGCCGCGCGGATGCAGGCTTTTGAGACCCAGATCCTGGCCTACGACCCGTACGTGACCAGCGCCCGCGCCGCCCAGCTGGGCGTTCAGCTGGTCAGCCTGGACGAACTGCTCGAGCAGTCGGATTTCATCACCATCCACATGCCGAAGACCCCGGAGACCGTGGGCATGATCGGCGCCGAGGCCTTCGAGAAGATGAAGGCCAGCGCCTACGTGGTCAACGTGGCCCGCGGCGGCCTGATTGACGAAGCCGACCTGTATGACGCGCTGAAGGAAGGCAAGATCGCCGGCGCCGCCATCGACGTCTTCGTCACCGAGCCCAGCACCGACCTGCCGTTCTTCGAGCTGGACAACGTAGTGGTCACCCCGCACCTGGGCGCCTCCACCGCTGAAGCCCAGGAAAAGGCCGGCATCTCCGTGGCCAAGTCGGTGCGCCTGGCGCTGGCCGGCGAGCTGGTGCCAGACGCCGTGAACGTCGCCGGCGGCGTGATCGCGCCGGACGTCCGCCCAGGCATCCCGCTGATCGAAAAGCTCGGTCGCATCTTCACGGCGCTGACTCACGACTCGGTGACCCAGATCGACGTCGAGGTCGCCGGCGAAATCGCCGAGTTCGACGTCAAGGCGCTGGAACTGGCCGCGCTCAAGGGTGTGTTCAAGGACGTCGTTTCGGAGCAGGTCTCCTACGTCAATGCCCCGGTACTGGCCGAACAGCGTGGCATCAACACCCGCCTGATCACCACCACCGAGTCCGAAGAGTACCGCAACGTGCTCACCATCCGCGGTGCGCTGTCCGACGGTTCGCAGATCTCCGTATCCGGAACGCTGACCGGCCCCAAGCAGATCCAGAAGATCGTGGCCATCAACGGCTACGAAGTGGAAATGGCGATCAGCGAACACGTCATCGTGTTCCTCTACGAGGACCGTCCCGGCGTCATTGGCACGCTCGGCCGGCTGCTGGGGGAGCAGGACATCAACATCGCCGGCATGCAGGTCGCCCGCAATGAGGACGTCAAGCAGGCGCTGGCCGTGCTGACCGTGGACAGCGCCCTGCCGCAGGACCTGCTGGACCAGCTCAGCGCTGAAATCGGCGCCGTGGTAGCCCGCGAAGTGGACCTGAAGGACTAACGTTTCCGACGCGCTCAAGCCCGCCCGGTCCTTGCTGTACACGTAGGGGCCGGCGGGCTTAAGGCATGCACGCGGGTCGATTCCTCGACAGCGCGCACCTCATGAGAACCTTAATGCCGGGTTAATGTGACCTTTGACCTCATTGCCGCCGTATGGAGTGATTTTTTGGAAATCCGGTTCAACGCCGCGTCGCGCTTTCTGCGCAGCCGGTCGCTCGTGCTCACGGTTGCCGTCCTCATAGCCGCGATGGTTCTTTCCATTTTTGTCCAGGGCCGGGCACAGGCAGCGTTGACCCGGGTGGTGGACGAAAACACCCGCGGCGTCTACGACATCCTGGTCCTTCCCGGTGGCACTGGCGGGGACGAACTGCGCCAGCCTGACTTCCTTTCCGGCACCGGCGGCATTGCTGCGTCTGACCTTGACCAGGTCCGCGGGATCGACGGCGTTTCCGTCGCCGCACCGATTTCGCTGGTGTCCAAGGTGGTCCAGGACATCGAGTTCCCGCAGCTGAAGGCCACGGACTACGTCGGCTACAACCCGAATATCGAGCAGTACCTGAAGTCGCAGGGAATCCAGGACGCCGTGCCTGAAGCCGAGTGGCCGGAGCCAGCCTCCGTGTTCAACGAGGAAGCGACCAACTACCGGATCACCGCCAAGGCCGTCAGCTCCGACGGCCTGAACGACACCGTCTTGTTCGAAACCGCCGCCGAAGGCTCACTGGGCCAGGCGAAGCTGGAGGAACTGGACGTTCCCGGCGGCACCAGCCTGCGCACCGTGGCTCCCAAGGGCGAGACCGGAATCAAGTTCCCGGACCCGGCCGGTGGCAGCATGCACGGCGACTTTGACACCACCATCGCGCTGCCGATGCTGCCGCAGATCACCGAAACCGTTGTTGCCGTGGATCCCGCCGCCGAATCCGCGCTGCTCGGCGAGGCCGGCGACTTCCTGGCTCCACTCAAGCAGGCACCGGAAGCCAGCGACCGCAACGCCCAGGAACTGGGCCAGTATTTCTCCTCGCAGTTCGGCATGGGCATGTTCGCCGAGGGCGGCGAAGGCGCCGCTATCGATGGGCACCCGTTCCAGTTCTGGAGCCCGTTCTTCGTCCAGTACCAGAACGCGGTGGAAGCCGGCACGCTCGACGACGAGTCGCAGGTTATCCCCATGGTGGTCCGGTCGGGCACCGAACTGGACCTGACCTACTCGGTCACCATCGAAGAACTGGACGACGCCGGCAACACCGTCAAGGAAGTCGGCACCGTCAGCAAGGAGCTGGGGGAGGGCTACCTGCCCTTCGCGTCCAGCAAGCCGTTCCAGCTGCGCTGGCCAGGCGGCGAGGACTACAACTACCTGCTCGGTTCCGGCGGCGTCCAGATGGTCGCCGGGCTGCACCAGCCTCCGGTCTGGACCACTGACTTCATGTCCAACCCGGACTACGCCCTCGGCGACGCCGCCAGCAACGGCAGCGCGGAACAGACTGCCAAGCCCCAGGGCTGGATCCAGGTCAACAAGCTGCCGGAGAAGACCCTCCAGTGGCAGCTGGAACCGGACCAGAGCCAGCGCGCACCGGTGGAAGAGCAGTCGTACCGCAGCACCGTGGATTCCGGCAGCGATTCGGCCACTCCGCTGCCCTTCGTCTACGGCACCTTCGACGCCGCGGCCGTCCGGGAGGCCGCCGGCGACGTGAACTACCTGCCGTTGGGCGGTTACGACCCGACGCCGGTGACGATCACCAAGGACGCCGACGGCAAAAAGATCGACGAAACGGTGATGAAGCCGGGCCTCAGCGGTGCCGGCCTGGCCGTGCAGTCCGCCGGCGCCATCACCGACTTCGCCGGGCTTGCCGCAGTACGCGGCACCAGCGCGGACGAAGCCGTGATCGACGCCGTCCGGGTCCGCGTCAACGCCGGCGGTTCATGGGCCGACGCCGAAGACCAGATCAACGCCGTCGCCGCCGCCATCGAGGACCTTGGACTGGATACCCAGGTCGTCGCCGGTTCGGCGCGCGAAGACGTCTCCATCTACGTTCCGGACTACCACAAGGACGCATCCGGCACGGTCAGCGACCTCGGCACCGTGCAGCAGTCCTGGGTCCGCCAGGGCGCCGCCGGCGAAGTCCAAGGTGCCCTGAGCGCCTCCAGCGCAGCGCTGCTGGCCCTCACCGTCGGCGGTGCCGCCCTGTTGACCGCCGCAAGCTCCGTGGCCTTCACCCGCTCGCGCCGCACCGAAGCCGTGACGCTGCGGGCCATGGGCTGGAACCGGCGCCGCATCCGGTCCTGGTTCCTGAACGAGTTGCTGGTCGGCGGCGTGGCCGTGCTCGCGGTGGCGGTCATCGCCAGTGCCATCAGCCGCAGCGCTGTGACCTTGTGGGTGTCGCTCATCGCGCTGGTGGTTTACGGTGCCTCCGCGTTCATTTCGGCCGCCATGCTCAAGCCGCACCCGAAGGCGGATACCGAACCGTCCGGTGCCGCCGGCGTGCCGTCCGTCAAGACGCCGCTGCAGTTCGCCGCCCGGCAACTGAGCACTAATCGGTTCAACACCGTGGCCATTGCCTTGGCCGTGGCCGTACTTGGTGCCGCGTCCGGAGCCCTGGTCGCAGTGCTGGCCGACATCCCGCGCGCAGCCGGCAGCACCGCGCTCGGGTCGCTGGCGGCGTCGCAGCTGAGCGGCCTCAACGTTGCGCTGGCGCTGCTCGGCGTCGTGACTGCGCTGCTGTTGGCGCTAATGACCACCCGGTTTGAAGCCCAGCGCAAGCGCGAACAGTTCGCCATCCTGGGCGCCATGGGCTGGACGCCCACGCTGCTGCTGCAGGCCCGCCGCGGCGAAGCCGGCATCACCGCAGCCATCGCGCTGCCGCTGGCGATCATCGGCGCCGTCGTAACTGCCCTGTTTATTGCACCGCACGCCGCGGTGTGGGCCGCTGCCGCTGGCATTGTGGCAGTGCTCCTCTGGTTTGTTTTGATGACAAGGACTCGGAAATGATTGAAGAACGCCTGACCCGCGCTGCCATCAAGGAGCGCACCGAGGACCACGCCATGCCGGTGGAGCTGCGAGGCATCACCATCCGGTACGATGGCGGCGCCGAACCTCTGGTGATCGCCGAGGACTTCGACCTTGGCCTCGAAGCCGGGACCATGCACTGCCTGGCCGGCCGCAGCGGCTCCGGCAAGACCAGCATCCTCACCGTGGCGGCCGGGCTCCAGCAGCCCACGGCCGGCGAGGTGTTCTGGCAGGGCGACGCGCTCAGCGCCATGGATGACGACGAGATCTCCGACCGCCGCCGTGCCCTGATCGGCTACGTGGACCAGGGCGGGGCGCTGATCGACGGCATGAGCGCGTTGGAGAACGTGCTGCTGCCGGCCGTTCCCGACGGCCAGGTCGAAGAGCGCACCGAGATGGCCAAGGACCTGCTGGACCTGGTCGGTCTGGGCCGCCGCATGCGGCACCGCCCCGGCCAGCTCTCCGGCGGCGAACGCCAGCGCGTCGCCATCGCCCGCGCTCTGATCCTGGGCACCAAGGTCCTGGTGGTGGATGAGCCCACCGCCAACCTGGACCGCGAACAGGCCAACAAGATCATCCACATCCTGAAGGACACCACCCAGGACGGCATCGCCGTGCTCGTGGCCTCCCACGACCAGGAACTCATCAAGGCCGCTGACAGCAGCACCAAGATGAACTAAGGCCAAACCAGGTCACTTCTGGCTGACGGAGTCTGGACCCCGCCAGCTTGGGGAGCCTTAGGCCCGCGGACTCCGGCGGGCCTGGAGACTTGGCAGGCGCGGGCCCGCCGGAGGCTCCGCCCCTCTGCCCTCTGCCTGCGAAGGCGGGGAAAATCTGTGAGGGCAGGGCCCATGGACCCTGCCCTCACAGATTTTCCCCGTCTCGGCGGCGTACTGTTCCAGAACGGGGCACGGCGAACGGTTTCCAGCTACGCCGCCGGCTGGCTGGCCCGGAGCGCCCTGTTGTACGCATGGACAAGACGGCCCCTCAAGGCGTCGTCGTCGCTCAGATCCTGCCAGCGGACGCGGATAAAGTTCCAGCCATCCTCCATGAGCGACGTCTCCCTTTTCCGCTCTTTGAGCAGTACGGACCCCGTGGCCACCCCGCCGCTGTATTTGGTGTCGCCGTCGAACTCGAGAATCAACTTGATGTCAGGCCAGGCCATGTCGGCCCGGTACCTGCCGTGGGACGTCTCGAGCTCATACTGCAATACCGGCGGGGGAAAGCCCCATCCGATGACTTTCAGCCGCAGCCGGGATTCGCCAGGAGACTCGCTTAATCCGCTCGCATCCGACATCACCTGCCGCGCCTTGCTGATGTTTCGGAACCCTGCCTGGTCCTCGATGATGGCCCAGATCTTTGCCTGCTGAGCTCCGGACCGGAGCGCGGAATCAGCAATGACAGTCGCCAACTCAAACGGCAGCAGCTTTGCGCAATCAACCACGGTACGTTCCCTGGTCGTTAGGAGGAGTCCGTCCTGCTCAACCCACTGACCAGCTGGGATAGTCATCTTGTGGCGTACCACTCCCACTGAATTGTCCCCGTGCCGCGACCTCTGGGCTACGTGTATTTCCGTCGGTGCGTTCCATACGTCTAAGCCCCATAGCCGTGCCGCCGAAACATGGCTGTAGATCAAGGCTGATCGCGTTGCTCGGTGATGAGCCCGCACAACCCAGGTATCGCGTTCCCACGACTTCAGCGTTCGCCAGAAGGGGGCGGAAATGTAGACCCCGTGCCTCAGCCGGAAGATGTTTCGCTCCCGCAGCGCGGCGCGGACGTCGCTTTCTTCAAAGCCAGCAGTGCGCAATTCCGAAAATGTTTTCAGCTGGCCGGGAGGAATATCCAGCCGCGGCGTCATTGAGGAAGGCATGGCAACAATCTGCCTGCGCGCGGGACCTCAGTCCATAGCCCCGCAGATGCTGTGGATGACCTCCCTCGGTCAAGTTGCCGTATTGGTGCGGTGGCCATTGATCCACTACTCGAATCCAGCCCCGGGCCTTTTTCGACAACCGCCGAACGCAGAGGGTAATTTCATAGGGTGACCTCCTCTGAGCCCAAGACCCCGTACTACATCACCACGGCCATCACGTACCCCAACGGCGTGCCGCATATCGGCCATGCCTACGAGTACATCGCCACGGACGCGATGGCCCGCTTCAAGCGGTTGGACGGCTACGATGTGATGTTCTTGACCGGCACCGACGAGCACGGCATGAAGATCGCCCAGACGGCGGCCAAGGAGGGCATCTCGCCCAAGGAACTGGTGGACCGGAACACGGCGGCGTACAAGTCCGCCCACCAGGTCCTGGAAATCTCCTACGACCGGTTTATCCGCACCACCGATCCCGACCACTACGAGGCCTCCCAAGCTGTCTGGAAGAAGATGGAAGAGGCCGGGGACATCTATCTGGGTAAGTATGAGGGATGGTACTCGGTCCGCGACGAGGCCTACTACGCCGAGGACGAGACCGAGCTCCGCGAGGACGGCAAGCGCTACTCCATCCAGACGGACACGGAGCTGACCTGGACCGAGGAGGAGAGCTACTTCTTCCGGCTCTCCCAGTATCAGGACAAGCTACTCAAGCTCTATGAAGAGCAGCCCAGCTTCGGCGCGCCCCGGAGCCGCTTCAACGAGGTCATCAGCTTCGTCAAGAGCGGACTGGAGGACCTGTCCATCTCCCGCACCACGTTCGACTGGGGCGTCCCGGTGCCGGGCAATGACAAGCACGTCATGTACGTCTGGGTGGACGCGCTGACCAACTACCTCACCGGCGTCGGCTACCCGGACACCGAGTCCGAGTCCTTCAAGAAGTACTGGCCGGCCGATGTCCATGTGATCGGCAAGGACATCTCCCGTTTCCACGCCGTCTACTGGCCGGCCTTCCTGATGTCCGCCGGGCTGGAATTGCCCAAGCGGGTGATGATCCACGGTTTCCTGAACAACAACGGCGTCAAGATGTCCAAGTCGCTGGGCAACGTGGTGGCGCCGGCTGATTGGGTTGCCCAGTACGGCCTGGACCAGGTGCGCTTCTTCCTGCTGCGCGAGGTCCCCTTCGGCGCGGACGGTTCCTACAGCCACGACGCCGTAGTGGGCCGGATGAACGCGGACCTGGCCAATAATTTGGGCAACCTGGCCCAGCGTTCGCTGTCCATGGTGGCCAAGAACTGCGAGGGCAAGGTCCCGCAGCCCGGCACGTTGGCGCCCGAAGACCACGAACTGCTGGCCCGCGCCGAACGCCTGTTGGAGAAATCGCGCGCGGCCTACGAGGTGCAGGACTTCCACGGCTCGCTCGAGGCCATCTGGACCGTGCTCGGCGACACCAACGCCTACTTCGCGGAGCAGGCTCCCTGGGTGCTGCGCAAAACGGACGTGGAGCGGATGAACACGGTGCTCTACGTGACGCTGGAGGTGCTGCGCATTGTCTCCATCCTGGTCCAGCCGGTCATGCCCACGTCCGCCGGCAAGCTGCTGGACGTGCTGGGACAGCACGACGACGGCGCCCGCGACTTCGCGGCGATCGGCTCGGCGTTGGTGCCCGGCACTCCGCTGCCGGCTCCCACGCCGATCTTCCCGAAGTACGAGGAACCGGCCGCCAGCTAGCCCCGGCCCGCGGCAAGCAACCTGCCCCGCGGTCCTCGCTTCGCACGAAGCGGCTTCGCCTAGGACGAAGCGAGGAAACGCCGGGCCGCAGTGGAATTCATCATCCGTTCCACGCGTTTCTGCTGGGCCACCGCCTGCGCCTCCAGTTCTTGGAAGCGGAGCGCATCCAAGCGGGGATCGCTGGGCGCCAAGGCAGCCAGGAGTTGCCACATGCACTGCTTGCCGCGCAGGGCGGACATCAGCGACTCAAGCTCCAACTGGGTTCCCACGCCGCCTGACGCACGCGTCGGATTGAGCGGATTCAGCTTGCTGATGGCGGCCCCGGCCATCGAGCCGAGCCGCTTGAGCTTGTTGCGCCGGTGGCCGAAGCTGCGGTGCAGCGCCTTCAGTTCCTTGCGCTCGGCAGAGAGTTCATCCCGCAGCTTCCGGAACTCGGCTTCGTGGGGAGTGCCCGCCCAAGCCTGGCGGACGGCGTCGAACAACTGCACGCCGGCCGCCGAGCCCAGCAGGTGGTAGTCCAGATACGACGCGATGTCCTTCTGGTTCAGCGTGCCTGTCACCAGTTTGTCAGCGGCCATGGCCTTCCTTTCTGCTGCCTGTCATCTTGAGCGGACGGATTCCGCCGTCGTTGTTACGAGTGTCCTTACCCACCAGAGCCCGAACTCATTCGCCCAGTTCCTCCGGGCGGCGGAACCTGGTCCTCCTGCCGTGGGCACCGCGGTTCCAGAGCCAAGTGATCACCCAGAGCACCAAGCCCAGGCCGATCATCAGGCCGGCAATCTGGTACTCGATGGGATCCTGCGCCCACGGACCCACCAGGAAGAGGCAGGTGAACATGCCCAGGAAGGGCAGCACCGTGGGGGTCCGGAAGTGCTTGCGGTCCACCGGGTTCCGGCGCAGCACCAGCACGGCCAGATTCACGACGGTAAAGACGCCCAGCAGCAGCAGCGCGGTGGTGCCGCCGAGGGCAGTGACGGTCTCGGCGCCCATCACATTGGTGACCACGAAAATCAGGACAAAGGCGATCAGCGTGGTGAAGATGATCGAGGCCCACGGGGAACGGCGGTTCGAATGCACTTTGCCCAGGAAATGCGGCAGCACGTCTTGGCGGGCCATGCCGTAAAGCAGGCGGCTGGCCATCAGCATGTTGATCAGCGCTGTGTTGGCCACCGCGAACATGGACAGGAACGGATAGAGCACGTCCACCGGCAGGCCCGGCGCGCCGACCTGCACAACTTCCAGCAGCGGCGTTGGGCTCTCCGACAACTGCCCGATCGGCACAATGGCCACCGCGGTGATGGACACCAGAAGATACACAATCATGGTGATGCCTAGGCCGGTGAGCATGACCTTGGGGAAAATTTTGGACGGGTCCTTTGTTTCCTCGGCCATGTTGACCGAATCCTCGAACCCCACGAAGGAGAAAAAGGCCAGGGAAGTGGCGGCGGTGATGGCAAGGAAAACGCTCTTATCATTCGAGGTTTCGAAGACCATCACCCGGCTAAAATCCACATTGCCCTGGCTCATCGCCCAGAATCCGATCAGAATCACGATCAGCAGGCCGGTGAACTCCACCAGGGTCAGCACCACGTTGAACTTCACCGATTCGCTGACGCCGCGGAAGTTGATGGCGGCCAGGACGGCCATGAAGATGATGGCCACCCAGGTCACCCCGGTCTGGTCCCAGTCCAGATTGAAGCCGGCAATGAAGTTCTCGCCCAAGAACTTGGCCGCGGTGGAGGCCGAGGTGATGCCGGAACTGAGCACGGCGAACGTCACTAAAAAGGTGAGGAAATGGATCCCGAAAGCCTTGTGCGTGTAGAGCGCTGCGCCCGCCGCTTGCGGGTACTTGGTCACCAGCTCCAGATAGGAGAACGCGGTGATGGTGGCCACGACGAAGGCCAGCAGCAGCGGCGCCCAGGCCGCGCCGCCCACTTCGCCGGCCACCTGCCCGGTCAGCGCATACACGCCGGTTCCCAGGATGTCGCCCACGATGAATAGCAGCAGAAGTTTGGTGCCGAGGGCCCTCTTCAGCTCCGGCTGCTTCTTGGTTGCGGTGGATCCGCTCACGATCGACCTCCGTCCACGCGGCGCTTGTCGCTGGTTATCGGGCCAACGTAGCACTCGGCACAGACGATGTCTGCGGCGCGGACCCGCGCGGGGGAGGAGCACGCCCAATTGCTGTTGCCTAGGCCTGCAGGGGTCCAATCGGTAGAGTGTCGGCTACTCCGTTGTGGAAGGACGTTCCGATGACTTACAAAACGTTGTCGCTCAACAGTCTGCGCCCTGCTGCGGGCGCTGCGGTCTTCCACGGCTCCGAACACGGCGCGCATGCGTCCTTCTTCGTCAATTCCCGCGGTGCCGAACGCCACCGCCACCCGTATGAAGAGATCTTTGTGCTGCTCGACGGCGAGATCGACTTCACCATCGACGACGAGTCCGGCCATGCAATCTCCGGGACCGTGATTGTCATCCCCGCCCATACCTGGCACGAGTTCACGGCCACCACCGCCGACGGCGTGAAGATGGTCAACATCCACCCCGTCGCAGAGATGAAAACGGAATGGGCCCAAGTGAGCCCGTAACCTCGGGAAGCACTATTCAGCAGGCGCCCTTGTCGAGTGTGAAAAGGGCGCCTGCTGATTCTTCATGCGCGGACGGCGCGGGCCTCGGCTGTGTAGGACGGCGACGACGGTGTCCGGCTTGCCTGCCCCAGTCCCGGTCAGCCGACTAGAGCGTCGCCAGGCCTTCCACGGGGGAGAGGCGCGCGGCGCGGCGGGCCGGCATCACGGAGGCCAGCAGCCCGGCCACGACGGCGACGGCCAGCACGGCCAGCAGTTGCAGCCACGGCACGTCCGGCACCACGGTGGCGAAGGCTCCCAGCGCGGACTGCGCGCCGAGCCAGCCGTACACCGCGCCCAATGCCGCCCCGATCAGCGCGGCGACGCCGGCGATCAGCACCGCCTCCAGTGCCAGCATGCCGCGCAGCTGCGACTTGGTCAGTCCCAGTGCCCGGAGCAGCGAGGACTCCTGCGTGCGCTCCAGCACGGAGAGCGAAAGCGTGTTCGCCACTCCGACCAGCGCGATCAGCACGGCCACGGCCAGCAGCCCGGTGACCACCAGCAGCAGCACATCAATCACCTGGTTGAATGCGGCCCGCTCCACCGCGGCGCCGGAGATCTGGTATTCGTTGACATCCAGTCCCGCTGCCAATTGGGCGCGCAGGTCAAGCAGGGCCCAGGAGTCCAGCTCGCGGTCCACCGAGACCCACAGCTGCGGCAAGGACGAGTAGTAGTCCTCGCTGTCGGCGGCCGGCAGCTGCGGCACGCCGATCTCCGCGGCCACAGCGGAGGAGATCAGCGGCGGCAGCGTCCGGCTGTCCGCCTCCACCACGGTCAGTTCCTTGGAGCCGTGGCTGCCGGTGACGGTCAGGGTCTTCAGTTCGGAGCCCTGCGGCATCAGCACGGTGTTCCCGTCCAGCACCAGCGTCTTGTCCTGCAGCAGGTCCAGCTGCTCCGGCGCCAGCTGGTACACCCCGGTGCGCGACCCGTGCACCTCGGCGTATCCGCCGTTCGTGACCAAGCCGGCGGCCGCAACGCCGTCGTAATTCAAAGCGGTGGCCGCCGCCGAAGCATCCAGCGGCCGCCCCTCCAGCGTGAGGTCGCCAACGGACAGGTCCACCGGATACTCCGCACCCAACTGGCCGTCGAAGGCGGTCCGCGAGGTCTGCGCGCCGGTCATCATCATCGCCACCAGGGTCACACCGATCAGCAGCGCCGTGGCGGTAGCGGACGTGCGGCCGGGGTTGCGCACGGCGTTGACCGCCGCCAGCTTCCCCGGGACGCCGGCCGGCTTCGCCAGGGTTCCCACGGCGGTGACCAGCGGCGGGATGAACAGCGTGGCGCACATGAGCAGCCCGATGAAGGAGAGCATGCCGCCGGGCAGCGCGATCAGCAGGTTCGCCGAGGCCGCGCCCAGAGCCAGCACGACGGCGCCGCCCACCGCAAGCGCGACGCCCACCGCGAGCCGCACCTTGCCCTTGCGGTTGCCGGCGCGGGCCTCGTCTGCGGGGCGCAGGGCGGCCAGCGGGGCCACGCGCGTGGCGGCGCGGGCCGGAGCCAGCGCGGCCAACACCGTCATCAGGATCCCGACCACCAAACCGATGATCACGGCGGACGGGGGAACGGCGAGCGTGGCGAATTCGGTGTCGGGCTGCCGCTGGAGTACTGCTACGATTCCGGCCATCAGGCCCACCGCGCCGAGCACGCCCACCACGGAGGCGGTAATGCCCACCAGCACGGCCTCTGCCAGCACGGACCGGCGGATCTGCCGGCGGTCGGCGCCGATGCAGCGCAACAGGGCCAGCTCACGGGTCCGCTGGGCGATCAACACCGAGAAGGTATTGGCCACCACCAGGGCGGAGACCAGCAGGGCCACCAGCGCGAACGCCAACAGGACAATGGTCAGCTGGTCGGCGCCGCCGGTCAGGCTGGCCACCACTGCCTTGGTCTGTTCGGCGGCCGTGTTCACCGTGGCCTCCGGGAACCCGGCGTCGGCCAGCGCGGCGGCCACAGTTTCCTTGACCCCGGTGGCGTCGGCGTCCGCGGCCAGATCCAACTGGATGTTGCGCAGCCACATGTTGTCCTCGCCCGCCAACTGCTGCTGCAGGGCGTCGCTGGCGAAGAGCTGAGGCTGGCCCATCATGAACGGGTCCTTGGACGGCTTGACGATGCCGGAGACCGTCAGCGCGGTCCCCGCGCCAGCCACGTCCTCGGCGGCGACCATGCCGGCAGGCGGAGCCAGCTCCAGCTGGTCGCCCACAGACAGGCCCTGCTTCTCGGCGGTTCCGGCGTCCACGGCAACCTCGCCGTCGCCCGGGAGCGCGCCGTCGAGCAGTTCCAGGTTTTCCAGCCCGGCCGGCGCGGTGTTCTGCAGAGCGCCGTAGCTGGCACCGGCGGCGGAGCCGAAAGCGATGGAGGCCTGCCGGTGCGGGTACGCCTCGGCCACGCCCGCCGCTCCGGCCGCGGCATCGACCGCGGCGTCGTCCAGCTGCTTGTCCGGGCCCTCCGAAACCACCAGGTCGGCGTTGCGGAACGTGGCGCCGATGCTGTTGCCCAGCGAGGCTTCCGTGGAGGCGTTCACCATCAGCGTGGCGGTGAGGAACCCCACTGCCATCACCACGGCCAGCCCGACGGCGATGAACCGCCGCGCGTGCTGCCGCACCTGTGCGAGTGCTACCTGCAGCATGGCTTAGGCCCCCAGCTTGGCCAGCGCGGCCAGGATGGCGTCGGTGTCCGGGCGGTCCAGCTCGCCGACCAGGGCGCCGTCGTTCATCAGCACCACACGGTCCGCGTAGGAGGCCGCCACCGGGTCGTGCGTGACCATGATGATGGACTGGCCCATCTCCTGGCAGGACCGGCGCAGCAGCGAGAGCACTTCGGCGCCCACCTTCGAGTCAAGGTTGCCGGTCGGCTCGTCGCCGAACACCACGTCCGGGCGGGTCAGCAGCGCCCGGGCCACGGCCACCCGCTGCTGCTGCCCGCCGGACAGCTCGTGCGGGCGGTGCGCCAACCGGTCGGTCAAACCCAGGGTCTTGGTGACGTAGCTGAACCATTCCTTGTCCACCGTGCCATTGGCCAGCGAGATGGGCAGCGTGATGTTCTGCTCCGCGGTCAGCGTGGGCACCAAGTTGAACGCCTGGAACACGAAGCCCACGCGCTCGCGGCGCAGCTTCGTCAGTTGGGCGTCGTTCAGTCCGGTGATCTCCGTGCCGCCGATCCAGATGTTGCCCGAATCGGCGGTATCCAGCCCGGCCAGACAATGCATCAGGGTGGACTTGCCGGAGCCGGACGGGCCCATGATCGCGGTGAACGTGCCGGCGTCGAAGCTGGCGTCCACATTCTTCAGGGCGTGCACGCGGGTATCGCCCGTGCCGTAGGTCTTGTTCAGGCCGCGCGCGACCGCGGCCGAGGCGGCGCGGTCCGGGGCAGCGCCGCCGAGTGATGGCTCAGTTCTTGTGGTCATACCCCTACGGTAGGGAATCGGTGCCCCGGTCCGGATCCGCCGCCGGGCTGGTCTTTTGCGCCGCGCCGCTCATACCCAGGGTGGAGAAACCGCGCCCGGTGCCTGCGTATGGATCCCGGACGTGGCCACCGGCAACCGCACGGCAGCGCCCATCAGCAACCGCACCGGCATCGCCCATCAGCAACCGTCAGGCAGCAGCGCCCTCCGGCAAACCGCCAGGGCGGGGTAGATCGGTGAGGGCGCCGTCCGTGGAGGGTGCCCTCACCGATCTACCCTGCCCTCGCCGGAACGGACGGCTCCGAAGGCTGGACCGTACCGGCCGCGAAGACCGGCCGGTGGTCGACCAAGCGAGCGCCAGCGAGTGCGTGGAGACCCGAACTGTGCTCACCAAGCGAGCGCCAGCGAGTGCGTGGAGACCGGACCGGCACGAAGGCAAAATCTGACCAGGACACGCGGGAAGTGGTGAAACCTTTGTGCTTTGAGCGGCGCGACGGAATTATGGGGGCATGAAGCTTGCCCGACTCGCCGCCGTGCCCCTTGTCTCCCTGCTGGTCCTGACCGGCTGTGCCCCGAAGGAGCAACCTGCCCGGCCGCTGACTTCGGCCACGGCAACCCCCACACCGACCTCCGGCGTGGAAACAGGAAAAATGCCGGCCGCGCTGGCCGAACTGGCTACCGCAATCTACGAGGGCGGCGATCTGAAGGCCAACAAGCGGACCGCCGCTGCGCTCGCAGACCGCAAACCGGTGAACTCCAAGATCACCGTGAAGGCGGCCACCGGCGAATGGAACAAGCAGAAGATGGCCGTCCTGACTTCGGGCAAGGACGTGACCCTCGCCGTCGACAAGGACGGCACCTGGACCGCAGTCGGTGGCTGGTGGCCGTCGCTGGACATCAAGAAGCCCGTCCTGGGCGGCAAACGCCACGTCCTGGTCATCGGTTCCGACGCCCAGAAGAGTAAGGGCGAGAAAGTTCGCGAAGCGCGGGCCGATGCCCTTCAGGTGGTCGGCGTGGACGGCAGGGGCGGCGGCGGAATCCTGGGCATTCCGCGTGACCTCTGGGTGAAGATGCCAGGCGGCGGGCAGGCGAAAATCAACGCGGCCATGATGCAGGGTGGGCCCGAGGCGCAGCAGAAGGTCGTCAGGGACGTGACAGGCCTGAAGGTGGAGGGTTACATCCTCACCGGTTTCAAGGGCTTCGAAAGACTGGTCGATGACATAGGCGGAGTTACCGTCGACGCCCCCATGCCGGTGCTTAACGTCAAGGCGGGAAAGAGCAAGCTCGACGGCGAGACCGCGCTGGACTTCGCCCGGGAACGAAAGACCCTGCCGGGCGGCGACTTCGACCGCTCGGCGCACCAGGGCGTCCTGCTGCTCGGATTCGCCGCACTGGCAAAGATGAACGGTCCGGCCGGGCTCGTCGACCTGCTCTCCGCCGCAGATCCGCTGGTCGAGACCAATTTGACCGCGGAGCAGGCGCTGACGCTCGGCGCCTGGGCCTACAAGGCGGATCCGCGCAAGGTCGGCGGCGAAGTGCCCGAGCCCCCATTCGGGTACAGCGCAGACGGCCAGTTCATGCTGCCCCTGGATGCGAAGACACGCCAGATCTTCGACTCCTTCGCCGACGGCAACCTGTAGCCCGGACGAGAGCCTGGCCGACTGAAGCCCGGTCAACCGTAGCTCGAACCGGTCGGGTCCCCGGGCGCGCGGCACCTTACGGCGCAACCACCCCGGTCTCGTAGGCGATCAGCACGGCCTGCACCCGGTCGCGCGCGTTCAGCTTGGCCAGAATGTGGCCCACATGCGTCTTCACCGTCGCCTCGGACAGGAACAGCTGCCCGGCGATTTCCGGGTTGGACAGTCCCTGCGCGATCAGCGCGAACACTTCGCGCTCCCGGGGCGTCAGCGTCTCGACGGCGGCCTGGCTGCGGCTGGCCGCCGGGCTCGGCGCGCGCAGCAGCGGTGCCACGTGTTCCAGCAGCCGCCGGGTGGTGGACGGCGCGATGACCGCGTCGCCCCGGTACACCGTGCGGATAGCGCCTAGCAGTTCCTCCGGTGGTGCGTCCTTGAGCAGGAACCCGCTGGCGCCGGCCTGGATGGCGGCCAGCGCATATTCATCCAGGTCGAACGTGGTCAGCACCACCACCTTCAGCTGCGCCCGGTCCGAACCGGCCGGCTGCGCGGCGGCGGTGTCCAGCAGCCTGGTGGTCGCCTCAATCCCGTCCATGCCCGGCATGCGCACATCCATCAGCACGACGTCGGCGCGCACCTTGCCGAGTGCGCTCACGGCTTCGCGCCCATCACCTGCCTCCGCCACCACCTCCAGGTCCGGCTGGGAATTGATCAGCATCTTGAAGCCTCCGCGGACCAGCTGCTGGTCGTCAACAAGGGCAACGCGGATAGGGGAGTCGGTCATCGGGATCTTTCTGGGTCGGGCTGGGGGAGCAAGGTGGTGTGGCGGACAGCTTGGGACCGGCGGGGAGGTTGCCGCCGGCCACGTCCGGCCTCAGGCTTCGGTGTACGGGATGAAGGCGCGGACCTGGAATCCGCCGCCGGTGCGCGGTGTGGCCACGACCGTTCCATCGTAGAGCGCCAGCCGTTCGGCCATCCCGGTGAGGCCCTGCCGGCTCCCCGCGGTGGCCGGATCAGCGGCGGCGCCACGGCCGTCGTCGTTAATCTGCAGTTCCAAGCCGCGGACGGTCCACTCCAGGCGTACCTGCGCGGAGGCCTCGGTCCCGGCGTGCTTGAGGACATTGGTCAGGCCTTCCTGCACCACCCGGTAAGCGGTCAGCTCGGCACCCGCCGGCATCAGGCGCCTGGGTTCGCCGAACTGCTCCAACTGCACGCCCAGCCCGGACCGGCGGACCGTGTCAACCAGGGTTTCCACGTCGGCCAGCGTCGGCAACGGCCGGGTGGACGCGATTTCGTCTCCGCGCAGCACGCCGAGCAGCCGGCGCATGTCCTGCAGCGACGTCCGGCCGGTTTCGGCGATGGTGGCCAGGGTCCCGGTGGCAATGGCGGGGTCCTGCGCGCTGGCGTACCGGGCGCCGTCGGCCTGCGTGATGATGACGGAGAGCGAATGCGCCACGATGTCATGCATCTCGCGGGCAATGTGGCTGCGCTCATCGGCGGCGGCCAGATCGCGCTCCTGCTGCCGTTCCACCTCGAGCCTGCGGGCCCGGTCTTCCAGCGCTTGCACAGTCAGCCGCCGGTTGCGGACCAGATCGCCAAACATCCAGCAGGCGAGCACTAAGGCGTCGACCGCTACCAGGGCCAGCAAGTAGAACGGCGCGGTGCCGCCGGTGAACGGGTCGGTGATGCCATAGCGGATCACATACATTGCCCCGCCCAGCAGCGCCAGCACCAAGCCGCCCAGGCTGGCCCAGCGGGGGCCGTACGCCGCCAGGGAGTAGACGGTGACCAGCACCAAAACCTGCGCGGGCAGCGGCTCGCCGATGAAGGCCACGTTGAGCAGGGCCGCCGTCGCCATTGCCAGTCCCGACTGCCCGGGATGCGTGCGGCGCCACGCCAGCGGAACAACCAGCATGGCGGACAGCACGAAAGCCGCCAGCTGGGCCATCGCCACATACGGCAGCACAAACACCACCAGCGCGGCCAGCATCACGATCAGGTCGACCTTGCCGGTGTTGGCCTGGAGCCAGCGGTAGATTTTGTGGTGCACGCCCATGATTCCCAACTCTAGGATGCCTGCTTCGGCCGCCGCGTCATGCCCAGGTCTGAGACTGGCTGTCGTCCCTCCCCGCTGCCGTTCACATAGTGGGACGGTTTGCCCAGAATGTGGACTCCATCCCTAAAATAAGTCCATGAGCGCAGCGACTAAGGCATTCTCTTTGGCAGTTATCCCCGGCGACGGCATCGGTCCGGAGGTCGTGGCGGAGGCGGTGAAGGTCCTCGAGGCGGCAACCGCCGGCGGCGAGGCCACCTTCGAGCTGACCGAGTACCCGCTGGGCGCCGAGCATTGGCTGGCCACCGGGGAGACCCTGCCGGAGGAAACGCTGGAGCAGCTCCGCAAGCATGACGCCATCCTGTTCGGCGCCGTCGGTGCTGCCCCGGGTGACACCCGCATCCCGTCCGGCATCATCGAACGGGAGATGCTGCTCAAGCTGCGCTTCTCGCTGGACCATTACGTGAACTTGCGCCCGGCCAAGCTGCTGCCCGGGGTAGCCAGCCCGCTGGCGAACCCCGGCGAGGTCGACTTCGTCGTCGTCCGCGAAGGCACCGAAGGCCCGTACGTGGGCAACGGCGGTGCGCTGCGCGTGGGCACACCGCACGAAATCGCCACCGAGGTCTCGGTCAATACCGCTTACGGCGTTGAGCGTCTGGTCCGCGATGCCTTCCGCCGCGCCTCCGCCCGCCGCAAGAAGCTCACGCTGGTGCACAAGCACAACGTGCTGGTCCACGCCGGCCACCTGTGGCGCCGCACCGTGGAGACCGTCGGCGCGGAGTTCCCGGACGTCGCCGTCGACTACCTGCACATCGACGCGGCCACCATTTTCATGGTCACCGACCCGGCGCGTTTCGACGTGATCGTCACCGACAACCTGTTCGGCGACATCATCACCGACCTCGCAGCGGCGATCACCGGCGGCATCGGCCTGGCGGCGTCGGGAAATATCAACATGGACCGCACCGCGCCGTCGATGTTCGAACCGGTCCACGGCTCGGCGCCGGACATCGCCGGCCAGCAGAAGGCCGACCCCACGGCGGCCATCCTGTCCGTGGCGTTGCTCCTGGAGCACCTGGGACTGGCGGACTGCGCCGCCCGTGTGCAAAAGGCGGTGGAGGACGACGTCGCAGCCCGGGGGAGTGCCTCCCGCACCACCGCGGAAATCGGCGATGCCATCAGTGCCGCTTTGGCAGTAGGCTAGTTAGCGGTTACTAACCAAAACCCTTTATTGACGCACAAGGGCGTGCCCTCACCGCGGAGGAACCCATGACTGAAACCCTCGAATTCACCCAGCAGCTTTCGGAGCGTCCGAAGAGTGCCGAGGAGCGCGCCGCCATTTTGGCGAACCCGGGCTTCGGCAAACACTTCACGGACCACACGGCCGTGGTCGACTACAAGGTCGGCGCAGACGGCAGCGGCGGCTGGACGAATGCGCGGATCGAGCCCTACGGGCCCATCATGATGGACCCGGCCGCGGCGGTGCTGCACTACGGCCAGGAGATTTTCGAGGGCCTGAAGGCCTACCAGCACGACGACGGATCCGTCTGGACCTTCCGTGCAGAGGCGAACGCGGCCCGGCTTAACACCTCGGCCCGCCGGCTGGCGCTTCCGGAGCTGCCCGAAGAGACCTTCATCGAGTCGCTGCGCCAGCTGGTCACCACCGACAAGGCGTGGGTTCCCACCGGCGACGGCGAAGCGCTGTACCTGCGTCCGTTCATGATCGCCACCGAGGCGTTCCTGGGCGTGCGCCCCGCGCGCGAGGTGTCCTACCGCGTGATCGCCTCGCCGGCCGGCAACTACTTCGGCGGCGAGCTCAAGCCGGTATCCATCTGGCTCTCCGAGCGCTACTCGCGCGCCGGCGAAGGCGGGACCGGAGAGGCCAAATGCGGCGGCAACTACGCCGCGTCGCTGGCTGCCCAGCTGGAAGCCGAAGCCAACGGCTGCCAGCAGGTGCTCTTTTTGGACAAGTTCAACGACAACGCCATCGAGGAACTCGGCGGGATGAACGTGTTCTTCGTCTTCAAGGACGGCAGCCTGGTCACGCCGGAACTCAACGGCCACATCCTGCATGGCGTCACCCGCTCGTCGGTGATCGAGCTGGCCAAGGACCGCGGCCTGGATGTGCAGGAACGCAAGATCACCATCGACGAATGGCGCGACGGCGTGGCCGCCGGTGACATCACCGAAGCGTTTGCCTGCGGCACCGCCGCCGTGATCACGCCGATCGGTGAGCTGAAGGCCGACGGCTGGTCCATCGCGTCCCCGAGCGCCGGTTCCGGCGAAGTGGCCATGTCCATCCGGCAGGAACTGCTCGGCATCCAGACCGGCGCGGTGGAGGACTCGCGCGGCTGGCTCACGCGCCTGGCCTAACCACCGCTTCCTTTCCAAAGCCCACCGGGCCACACTGGGTCCATGACCGGGGTGGCTTACCTGCTTGCCGTGATCTTCGGCTTGGTCCTGATCGCCGTCGGGATCGCTGAGGCGTTCTACTTCCGCCACCCGCGCTTCCACAGGCTGTTCCTGATCCGACCGCAGGATGTGGCGGCGGTCCGGCTTTGGACCATCAACCTCGGCTTCTACAACATCGTCTGGGGACTGGTCCTCATCGTCGGGGTCTTCATCGCCGCCGGCGGCAGGACGGCCATCGGCGAGACCATGGTGGTGTTCACCTGCATCGCCCACGTGGTCCTCGGGGTGGTGCTCTGGTTCTCCGAACGGCGCCTCTGGCAGAGTGCTCTGGCCCAGGCCATCCTGCCGCTGATCGTCCTCCTCCTGATTCTGTTCTGAGCCAGGAGGAGGACGACGGCGGGCCCGCCTTCCGCAGGAACCTCCGCCGTCAGTGCGGTTACCGCGACCGGGCAGCAGCCTTGCGCTCGGCGGCCTTCCGGGCCTTCTTGGAAACCGGCTTCAGCGCCTTGCGCTCTGCCTCTTCGGCGGCAATCCGGTTTTTCCGGGCATCCACCAGATCGTTCCACAGCGCGGAGGCAAAGCTGCCGCCGTCGCGCGCGTACACCTCGTACGGGAAGGACGCGAAGATTCCGGCCGGCGCGGCCGCACCCGGAAGCTCCTTGCCGCTCGTCAGCGCGTAGGCGTCACCCAGCGCCCACGTCTCCGACAGGTAGCGGGCCAGATTGTCGCGAATGAAAACAATGGCGTCCTGGGCGTCCGCAGCCTGCTCCAGCAAGGTCTGCAGGCGTGCCGCCAGCAGACCCGATGCCGCGTCGGAGAGACTCGCACCGCCTGCCGCCGCAGCCTCAAGCTCGGCGGTGAATTTTTTGACCGCGGTTTCCCAGTCGGTCGTCTCGCGGTTCTTCCGCCAGGTGGGAAACCAGACAATGTCCCCATTGGCGTGGTTGTGGATGTGCTGCATCCCGCTATTGCGCTCTGCCGCCGCATGGTCATGCTCGGCCACGTCGTACTCGGCCAGCAGTTCTGCCAGGGACGTGGTGTTCTTTGTATTCGCCATGGAATTTTTCCTATCGTGCAGCAGCAATGGGTCCATCAGGGCAACCCCGCTGCCGCGCGGACTTATTCCGCGGTGAATCCTGCAAGCCTGGCCTGGCTGGCCTGGTGCCCCGCTGTTACACGGCGGTTTTGTCGACCTCCAGCGTCGCCAGACGTTGGGCGTGTGCCGCCAGCCAAATCCGCGCTTCGGCCTCGTCGTCGAAGTACCGGGCAAAATCCTCATCGTCGAAGATCCGCAGAAAGAAGTTCGCCAGCACGCGGTCCACCGGCCCATTGCCAAGCACCGCCAGCGCCACGGAGGGCGTGAAGGACTGGGCGATCAACCGCACCTCCGATGTTGCCCAGCGCACGCCGGCGATCCGCAGCAGCACCACCACCCGCCGCTCGCCGACCACGTCGAAGAGGCGGTCAACTACCTGCTGTGCCAGTTCGGCGTCGATGCTCAGGCCGCGATGGAGCGTCAGCACCAGCAGTCCGTCGTCGTCCAGTTGCACATCGAATGTCGAGTGAACTTCCTCCAGCACTGATCCCCCCGTCCGCCGGTGATGTGGTCACCCTCCGGCCATCGTCGTGCCGCCGTCAGCGGCCCGTGCAGGCCCTTAGCTTATGCGACCGATGTCACATTTCCGCTCGGTCCGGGCGAATATGAACCGATCCCTTCATATGGCGTGCATATTTACGACGGCGCCGCGGCGTCCGGTCAGCAGTTCTGAGACGCTGGGCCGGGGAGATGCGAGGATGGCTCTGTGACCGCTGAACAGAACCCCGTCTTCGTCCGTAGCAGCGACTTGACCCGCTACCGCTTGGCACCCAACCCGGGGCCGATGAGCTTGGATGGTACGCAGTCGTACCTGATTGCGGCGCCGGAGAGCAGCGGAGTGGTCGTGGTGGATCCGGGGCCGCTGGACGAGGTCCATCTGGCCGAACTGGCGGCAGCAGGTGACGTGGAACTGGTCCTGATCACCCACCACCACATCGACCACACCGAGGCCAGCGAGCGTTTCCATCACCTGACCGGTGCCCCCGTGCGGGCGCTGGACTCGGCGCTGTGCTTCGGTGCGGAACCGCTCAGTGAAGGCGAGGTGATCAGGGCTGCCGGCGTCGACATCCACGTTCTCGCCACGCCGGGGCACACGGCCGACTCGGTCAGTTTCCATCTGCCCGCCGACGGCCCGCACGGCTCGGTCCTCACCGGCGACACCATCCTCGGGCGCGGGACCACCATCATTGCCCACCCGGACGGCCGGCTCGGCCCGTACCTGGATTCACTGGCCCGGCTGGAGGTCCTCGGCCCGGCCCAGGTGTTGCCGGCCCACGGCGGCACGCTGCCGGATCTGTCCGCAATCTGCCGTGAGTACGCCAGCCACCGCCAGCTCAGACTGGACCAGATCCGCGCCGCCCTTGAGCAGCTCGGCGCCGACGCCAGCGTCGACGACGTGACCGACCACGTCTACACCGACATCGACGCCGCCGTCCGGCTCGCCGCCGAAACCTCCGTCGCAGCCCAGTTGGAGTACTTGCGCGGCGACGGAGGCGTTCCCGAGTAAAGGTTTACTTGATCTTGGCTGTAGACTTGGACGTCACCGAAACGGACATGTAGCCCGACTTCGCTGCGGTGACCTTGACGCTGATCTTCTTACCTCGGTCCTCTGCCGATGCCTTGTAGCTGGACTTGACTGCCCCCTTGATGGACTTGCCGTTGCGCAGCCACTGGTGGGAGTACTTTGAACCGGACGTCCATTTGCCGGCCGTGGCGGTCAGCTTCTTGCCGACTTTCGCCGTGCCCGAGATTGTCGGGCTCTTGCTGTTGCTCAGCTTCGGGTTGACCACCTTCGCGGTCTTGGCTGTGGTTACTGTGAGGGGCTTGTGGTGTGTCTTGGTACCGGTCACGGTCAGGGTGACGCGCTTGCCCACATCAGCAGTGGCGAGCTTGTACGACGAACGGGTGGCGCCCTTGATTGTCTTGCCGTCTCGCTTCCACTGGTAGGACAGTTTAGTCCCGGCCGTCCAATCGCCGGTCGAGACCTTCAGCGTCTGGCTGCGGATAGCCTTGCCCGAGATTGCTGGGCGCTTGCTGTTCGAGACGTTGTATTGGGTGATGACTGCGGTTTGCGGCGTTGTTGCGGAGGTGGTCCGGTGATCCGGCTTCGAGCCGGTGACGGTGACGGTAATGCGCTTGCCGAGGTCTTCGGAGGTCAGCGTGTAGCTGATTTTGTTGGCCCCGTTGATGGGTGTCCCATTCCGGAACCATTGGTACGTCAGGGATGTACCTGGGGTCCAGGTACCCGGGGTAACCGTGAGCGTTTGGCCCTGGGGGGTCTGACCCGAAATCGAGGGTTTCGCCGTGTTGGTGACCTGGTCCTGTGTGATGGCTGCGGTCTGCGGCGTTGTTGCGGAGGTGGTCCGGTGATCCGGCTTCGAGCCGGTGACGGTGACGGTAATGCGCTTGCCGAGGTCTTCGGAGGTCAGCGTGTAGCTGATTTCGTTGGCCCCGTTGATGGGTGTCCC
>NZ_JBNHHC010000022.1:0-114517 GCF_059091865.1 Arthrobacter sp. B0316-1-20
AAACTTAGCGTCTCCGGCGGCTCTCCACTCAACCGGGAAGTACGACGGCGGGGCGCATCCCGAGGGGAGAGACGCCGCCAAAAAAAATTTCCATGCACCTTCCGCGTGAAGGTGCCCGGCCGCCGTCGTGCTGTCGCAGCTCAGTCCGCCACCGGAACGGCACGGTCGTTGGCGTAGCTCACGCCCAATTGGGCGCGCACGCCGTCGAAAAGCCGCATGGTGTCCACGGTATCGGCCCAGGGCATGGTGGGGCTCTGCTGCAGGCCGGCCTGGATGCAGCGGGTGACCTCCCGCAGTTCAAAAACGTAGCCGTGGCCGACCGTTGGGAAGGTCTCCACCCGCGCCTCGCCCAAGTGCGGCTCGATGGTCAGCTCGGTGGGGTGGTGCAGCGGCGCGTTGCTCCTCAGCCAGCCGCCGGTGCAGGCCACCGTGGCCGTGCGCGGCGAGGCGGCCTGCAGCGAACAGGCCAGCTGCGCCTGCGCGCCCGAGCCGTAGCTGAGCGTCATGGCGTTCTGCGCGTCCACGCCGTCGTCGTTCACGTAGCCGGTGGCGGACACTGTCTGCGGGAAGCCCAGCGTTCCCAGCGCCCAGGTCAGCGGGTAGACACCCAAATCCAGCAGCGCACCGCCGCCGGCGGCGGGGTTCCAGAGCCTGGCTGCCGGGTCGTAGACGGCAGGAAAGCCGAGATCCGCCTGCACCCAGCGGACCTCGCCGAGCTCGCCGGAAGCCAGGATCTCCCACGCCCGATTGATGACGGGCAGGAAACGCGTCCAGACCGCTTCCATCAGGAACAGTCCGCGGCTGGCGGCCAGTTGGGTCAGCTCCAACGCTTCGCGCGCATTGATGGTCAGCGACTTTTCACACAGCACGTGCTTGCCGGCTTCCAGGGCACGCCGGGCAATGCCGTAATGCTGTCCGTGCGGCGTGGCCACGTAGACCACGTCCACTTCCGGGTCCGCGAAGAGCTGGTCGTAGCCGGCACCGGCCTCGCCGTCGAAATAGGCAGTGGCGAAGCCGAAGCGCCGCTGGAAGGCTACGGCGTTGGCCTGGTTCCGCGAGCTGACCGCCTGCAGCACGGCATCGGCCAACCGGGCGAGGTCTTCGCTGACCAGGGTGGCGATGGCCCCGGTGGACACCACGCCCCAGCGCAGCGGCTGCCCGGTGGCTTCCAGCGGCCCGGGCGAGCCGGGCGCGAGACAGGGCGGCGTGGCGATGCGGGGTGGTTGTGTCATGGCTCCATCTTGGCCGCCCACCGGATCGGGGTCCATGGGGACGATCAGGCTTTGTCCCATTGCTCCCGCGCCGAAGCTGCGCCCTACCGGTGCAGACCTATCGATGATACAAAGTAAGCAGGCTCAGTAATTCACCAACAAGAAGGAGCCCTCACCATGGATACAGGCATGATTATCGGAATCGTGATCGCTGTAGTTGTCATCCTCATCATCGTCGGACTCATCGTCTTCTTCGCACGGAAGAAGAGCACGCAGCGGAAACTCCAAGAGCAGGAAGAGCACCGCCGGCAGGCGGCGGAGATACGGCAAAGCGCGAAGGCGTCGTCGGTGGAGGCGCGGGAGCGCGAGGCAGACGCGATGCAAGCTCAGGCCGACGCCCAGCGCGCGGACGCAGAGGCGGAGCGCGCCAAAATTGAAGCCGAGCGCCTGCGCCTGGACGCCGAGCAGCGGCAGCAGGACGCGCACGGCATCCGCCGCGAGAGCGAGGACCAGCTGCGCAAGGCCGATGACTTGGACCCGGACATCAACACCAAGGACCGCGATTCCGGGTCAGACCGCCACTACGACGGCGGCGCTCCCCGGGGCGACGCCGACACCGACCGTCGGGTCGACACTGATATGACTCGTGGCAGCGACCCGCGCGCTGACACAGTCCGCCAAGGCGATACTTCCGCAGCCCAAGGCGATCAGGCCGGCCGGCACATCGACGACACCCGGTATGACGATGATCCCCGCCGCGGCGACGCCGGCAGCCACAGCATCTAAGCGGACGCCGGTTGTGCCGCCGCCGTCGGCCGGTTCGTCTTGCTGAGCATCGGCAGGATACTCAGCAGACAGCCGGCGGCGGCAGCCAGGATCAGCAGCCGGTAATCCACAAACCCGATCAGTGCGGCCGCTCCCAGGGCCGCCATCACCTGCGGCAGGTTCAACAACAAGTTGGCCGCTGCACCGGTCCGGCCCTGCAAATGGGCCGGACTTTCGGTTTGCCGCAGGGTCACGTAGGCGATGATCGCCCACATCACTCCGCAGCCCACGAGGACCACTGCCGCCAGAAACAGCGCCACGGAATTGCTGGCGAGCAGCGGGATCGCCGCGCCCAGCAGGACCAGTCCCAGGACCAGGGTGCGCTGCAAACCCAGCACACGGATGACACTCGCGGCGGTCAGCCCGCCAAGCACCGAGAACATGCCTTGCACGCTGGAAAACACAACCAGCGACTCCGGCGGCAGGCCAACTCCATGCTCGATCGATGCGAAGAGCGTGACGTTGAGCATGCCGGTGGCCGCTACCGCAATCATCAGGGTTATCGTTGCCGGCCGCAGCTGCCGGTGCCGCCACAGGAAACGGAACCCGGCCAGCGAGCTGGACCAGAAGGTTTCCCCCTCCACCGCTTCAGGCTCGGCTTCGTGGACCCGCACGGTCAGCATCACGGCGGCCGCCGCCAGGAAGCACACACAGGTGGCGGCAATGACCGGTGCCATGCCCCACAGCGCGAACATGCCGGCGCCCGCCAACGGGGCAACGATGCGCAGGCCTTGGTCGACGGTGCTGAGCAGGCCATTGGCCGGAGCCAGCAGGCGGTCCGGCATCAGGTCCCGCAGCAGGCCGCCCTGCGCGGCGGCGGTCAGGTAGGAGGAGGCGGCATAAGCCGCCATGACCGCATAGACCAGCCAGAGCTGGTCCGCGTCCTGCACCAGCAGCAATGCCAGCACCACAACGGCGGCCACGACGTTGTTCAGCACCATCAACCGCCTGCGGCTGAACCGGTCGGCGAGCTGGCCGATCAGGGGAGCGAACAGGCCGGGCGCTCCGAAGGCGGCGAAAACCAGCCCCGCCGCCGCATCGGAACCGGTGAGTGCTTTAGTCCAAATGGCAGTGGTCAGGAACAAGGCCGAATCGCCGAAGTTGGTCAAGAGCCAGGCCAGCGCCAGTCGGCGGAAGGGCGCGACCGCGAGGGCCTGCCGATTGCTGCCGACGTCCGCCGTGCGCTGGCTGCCGGCGCTGCTCACTGCAGCCCGGGGTCGATGTTGAGCACGCTGAACAAATGGGTCTTTTGGGCGCCGTTTGGCCGGAGCGATGGATCCTCGACGCGGCCCTCGAAGCGCCGGCTGAGCTCGAGCAGGTCGTCGCGGAAGTGCTTGATCTCCTCGGGCGTGGCGTAGAACTGCGTGGAGCTGATGACCGACAGATCCAGCTCGTCCGCCGGCAGATCCGGGGCACGGCCGGCCCAAGCCCTGAGCCGTTGGAACTGGCGCTCCAGCTCCAGGCCGGCCAGCGCCACCACCGCGTGCCGGGAGCCGGGCAGGCTGTGGTCGATGGTCTGGGCGCGGCTGTGCGAGACGGGTTTCCACGGCTTGTCCCGCCCAACCTGTTCACCCGGCTCGATGTAGCCGTGTTTGGCCAGGATCCGCAGATGGTAGGAACAGCTGGCCACAGATTCTCCGGTCGCTGCGGCGCACTCGGTGGCGGTGGCTTGGCCGGCACCGTCGAGGACATCGAGCAGCTCCAGCCGCAGGGGATGGGTTAGGGCACGGATGCGAACCGGGTCGCTGACCACCTGCTCTCCGGCAGCACCATGGTGCCCGTGCGTTGGCCCCGACTGCCGGGCAGCGCCGTCGTCATTGTTATCGGCTTGCACGATTCTAAAGATATCTTTAGCAAGATTCCTTTAGCAAGGCCTAGGCTGGCTAAGGAAAAGTCGACGGGGTCAGGACGCGGGGATGCAGGGCTGCGGCTGTTCGGCGAACCGAAACCACTCCGGAAGGTCCGCGGTGAAAGCGTGGGCTAGGCGGGAGGTGCCGGCGGCGCGCCAGTCCACGGCGGCGTCGACCTCTGCCTCGTGCTTGTTCCACTCGAACCAATTGACCATCTTCAGCTGCGGGTAGTCTTCCGGGATGCGCGGATCGAACATCTGACTCCACCAGGCCTGCTTGATTGCCAACTCCTCGGCCCCGGCCCGGCCGGGTATGCTCAAAGCCGCCGTTTCCGGAACGGCCACCGGCTTGCCGCGTTCCTTGCCGTACTCGGCGTAGAAATCCGGGACGGCTAGATCATTGCCGCCAGCGCCGTGGTAGGTGCCGGTCAGCTGCCGCAGGAATTTTCCTTCTTCGGGCACAACGTTCTCACCCCAGGGGTAGGAGTTGCCCCAGTGGTAGAGCGACATCCCCACCCAATCGACGGCCTCGTCGCCCGGATAGTACGGTGCATAAGGATCGTCATCGCCAATGATCGTCCCGTCCTTGTTCGTGTCCAGCTCCAGGAAGTCCTGCGTCTGCGGCTCGACCTGATGCTGTCCGCCCGCAAACGGGTAGCCGCCACCATAGTTGGGCGCCCACATGGTGGCGCTGCCGGGGGCGAGACGGTGGATCGACTCCGCCACCCGACGAAACGCCTTCTTGTAAGCGTCCGGCTGCTGACCCCATTCATACCAGGAGCCGTTCATCTCGTGCGCGAAGCGTACGATGACCGGCACGCCGGCCCGATTGTAACGGTCCGCGGTGGTTGCCAGATCATCGGTGACCCGCGAGGTCACAGCCGCCAGCCCGTCGCGCGGCTCGAGCGTCAGGAGCAGAATTCCGCCCTCGGCCCGGACCTGTTCAAACGCCGCTTCCACGTCCGCGGCAGCATCGGTGCTCAATGGAAAGGAAGCGAAGCTGACAACCACGGCTGGCCTGCGGCCCAAATGCTTTCCGTATTCCTGCAGCGTCTCGTGCTCCCAGTCTAGATTCACGCCGGCGAGAACCCCGGACGCCGGGGCCAGCGACCTCCCGTCCTGGGCGGCGCATACGGAAACAGAGGGTGCAGCTGCGGAGGGTGCGGGATCCGCGGCGCAGGCCGAAAGCCCCAGAACCAGCACCACCGAAGAAACAACCGTTTGCCACGCTCCAGTCGGATTCACGCTCCCCATTCTTCAGCACGATCCGCCGTCGACGGTGCAGCCCCTGACACTCGTGCCGCACTGGTGCGCCAAGGTCAGCCCTTGACCGACCCGCTCATCAGGCCGCCGACGAAGTACTTGCCCAGGATGATGTAGACCAGCAGCGTGGGCAGTGAGGCGATCAGCGCGCCCGCCATGGAGGCGGCGTAGTCGGTCAGCTGCCCGCCGGCCAGGAAGCTCAGTGCGATGGTCACCGGGCCGTTGGAGCCGGAGGAAAAGAACGCCGCGAACAAGTAGTCGTTCCAGGCCGAGGTGAACTGCCAGATCAGCACCACCACGAAGCCCGGAGCGGAGATCGGCAGGATCACCGAGGCGTAGGTGCGCAGCAGGCCCGCGCCGTCCATCCGAGCGGCTTCGATCAGCTCGCTCGGAACGGACTCGTAGTAGTTGCGGAAGATCAGCGTGCAGATGGGCAGCCCGTAGACGATGTGCAGCACCAGCAGCGAAGGGATGCCGTTGGGCACCCCGAGGCCTTGCATCAACTGGGTCAGCGGGATCATCACGGCCTGGTACGGAATGAACATGCCGAACAGGATCAGCGTGAAGACGACGTTGGCGTACGGGAAGCGCCAGCGTGACAGCACGAAGCCGTTCATCGAGCCGAGGAAGGCGGAAATGATCGACGCCGGAATGACCATGGCGAAGGTGCGGCCGAGTGCCGGGGCCAGGGTGTCCCAGGCCTTGGCCCAGCCGGCGGTTTCCCACGTGGTGGGCAAGAGCCAGGCGGTGGAGGGATCGGCGTCGGACGGGCCCTTGAAGCTGGTGATGAACAGGACGTAGGCAGGAATCAGCACCACGAACACGAACAGCAGCAGCAGGGCGTATTTGAGCGTGCGGTTCATTCGCTGCCGGCCGGTGCGCGGAGCCGGCGGACGGGGCTTGGCGACTTCGACGGGCGGCGGGACGGTTGCGGTGGTCATCAGCGTTTCTCCTGCCGCGAGGTGTAGACGAGGTACGGGATAACCACCAGCGCCACAAGCACCAACATGATGGTGCCGATGGCTGCCGAGTCGGCGTAGTCGCTGCCGATGTACTTGACCCACATCATGGTGGCCGGGACCTGGATGTCATACGTGTTGGCATCGGGCACGATGGCCCGGATCAGGTCGAACAACTTCAACGACATGTGGCCGATGATGATGACGGCCGAGAGCATCACCGGGCTCAGCTGCGGGAAGATCACGTGCCGGTAAAGCTTCCATTCGCTGCAGCCGTCGATCCGCGCCGCTTCGCGCAGTTCTTCCGGGATGCCGCGGAAGCCGGCCAGGAACAGGGCCATCACGTAGCCGGAGAGCTGCCAGATGGCCGGCACGGCGATGGCGGCAATGCCCCAGTTGGGATCCGACCACCAGCTGTTCTGCAGGAAACCGAGCCCCACGCTGTCCAGCAGCCGGTTGAGGCCGGTGGTGCGCTCACCGCCGGACTGGTTGGTTTGCAGGCTGGAGAGCAGCCAGCGCCACACGACGCCGGAGGCGATGAAGGAGACGGCCATCGGGAAGAGGTAGACCGAACGGAAGAACCCCTCGCCGAAGGATGGCCGTTCCAGAATCCAGGCCCAGAGGAAACCGAAGATCAGCGTGCCGGCCAGGAACACCACGGTGAGCAGCAGCAGGTTGCGCAGCGCGTGCTGGAAATCCGGGTCCCCGAACAGCCTGAAGTAGTTCTCCATGCCGACGAAGTCCGAGGACGGCCGGGCGGTGTGCTGGTTGGTCATCGAGATGCGGACGTTTTCCGCAATCAGTGCATAGACAAAGACGGCCAGCAGGATGAGGGTGGGGGAGATCAGGGCCAGTGCAGGACCCCAGGTCTTGACTTTCTTGAACATGGAATTCTCCTTGTGCCGCCGGCGCACCGGGTGGGACGTGGAAGGGCGGGCGCGGTGGTTCTGCCGCGCCCGCCCGTCCGGGGGAGTCCTGGTTACGGCTGGAACTTCTCGGCGATGGACGCCGCGGAAGCCTGCAGTGCGGCCACGTCCTGCGGGCCGCCGAACTTGCTCACCGCGGTGCTCAACTCGTTCAGCCAGGCCACGGGGACCGCGGCACCGTGGGCCAGCGAGGACACGATCGTGTCGGTCGAGAAGTCCTCGATGGCGCTCTTCTGGTACTCGCCGAACTTGTCGGCCGGCACGTCCGTGCGGGCGGGGATGGAGCCCTTCGCCGCGTTGAAGGCCTGCTGGCCGTCCACGCTGGAGATGGTGGTTAGCCATGCCTTGGAACCGTCGGGGTTCTGGGCGCCCTTGGGCAGCGTGAACGAATCAGCCAGGAAGTCGAAGACACCGTCGGTCCCCGGGGTCGGGAAGTAGACGTAGTCCTCGCCGGGCTTCTTGCCGTCCTGGGAGAACTTGGCTTCGGCCCAGTCGCCCATCACGTTGTAGGCGGCTGCGCCGTCCTCCACCAGCTGCGTTGCCGGACCCCAGTCGCTGAGGGTGTCGCGGTCGGAGTTGGTGTAGCTGAGCGCCTTCTTGTAGTTCTCGATGGCTTTGGTGACGTCTGCGCCGGCCCAATCGGTGGTGCCGTCCCAGAGTCCGTTGTAGCCTTCGGCGCCGAGGGTGGCCAGCAGGATGTTCTCGAACAGCTGTACCTGGGTCCAGGTCCCGGCCACGGCCAGCGGAGTGGTCCCGGATTCCTTGATTTTGTCCATGTCCTTGAACCAGGCGTCCAGGTCGGCCGCCGGCTTGTCCGGATCCAGTCCGGCCTTCTTCAGCACGTCGACGTTGGCCCACACCACGTTGGCGCGGTGGATGTTCGACGGAACGGAGTAGATCTTGCCGTCAACGGTGAGGCGGTCCAACAAGTCCTTCGGGAAGGCCTCGTTCAGCTTTGCTTCCTCATAGAAAGAACTCAGGTCTTCGAGCTGGTCGGCGGCGATGTAGTCCTGCAGTTCGGCGCCTGCATGGGCCTGGAACGAGTCCGGCGGATTGCCCGACTTCAGGTTGGCGGCCAGGACGCTCTTGGCCTGGCTGCCGGCGCCGCCGGCGACGGCAAGGTTGTCGAACTTCAAGTTCGGGTACTGCTCGGAGAAGATGTCCACCAGCGCATCCAGTCCGACCTTCTCGGAACCGTCCGCCCACCAGGTGAAAACTCCCACCGAACCCGACGCTTCTGAGGGGTTGGCATCCTCAACCGCGCTTCCACCGCCGCAAGCCGACAGGAGCAAACCTGCAGCCGCAACGCTGGCGAGCATAGACATGCGTCGCATAACGCCTCCATCAATCAACAGTCTGTGGCCACGGGGTCTGCACGACCCGCACACGGATGTGTGGCTTGAAGGAAGTTAACTCGGTCACACGGCTTGTCGTCAAGAGTTGAACGCAAAGCGTTACCTAACCGTCAGGTGCCGGCGCGCTCTAGACGAAGGGCAGTTCGGCCTGTTGGAGCACCAGCGTGGCGGCTCCCAAGGCCTCTGCGCGGCTGCCCAGAGTGGACATCGCCAGATCCGTTGATTCGCCTACGACCGGTACTACATGGCGCAGCAGCCCGCGTCGCACCGGGTCCAACAGGATGCTGCCGAGACCCGTGAGTGGCCCGCCGACCACGATAAATTCGGGGTTGAGCAGGTTGCAGACGTTGGCCAGTGCGCGCCCCACTGCCAGTCCTGCATCATCGATGACCCGGAGCGCGGCCGGGTCTCCGTCCAGGGCGATCCGGACGACGTCTTCCGTGCCGATCGGGGCCCCGCGGCCGTGGCTGAGCAAATCGATCATGGTGGACGTGGATGCGACGGTCTCCAGGCAGCCGCGGTTGCCGCAGCGGCAGATGACTCCGTGCTCGGCGACGGTGGCGTGGCCGATTTCGCCGGTGACTCCGATGTGGCCGTAATACAGGTCGCCGTTGAGCACCAGGCCTGCGCCGATACCCGATCCAATCTTCAGGAACACCAGGTTCTGGGCGTGCTGGTACGGGCCCCAGCTGACTTGGGCGAGTGCGCCGAGATTCGCGTCGTTGTCCACGAAGACATCGGTGCCGAACCGTTCCTGCAGCCGGGCCAGCAGGTTGATGCCCACCCATTCGGGCAGGATGGCACCGTGGATCACGGTGCCGGTCCGGCGGTCGATCGGCCCGGGGATTCCGGCGCCGACGCCGAGCACCGCCCCAGAGGATACCGATTGGTCATCCAAGAGTCGCTGTACCAGCCGGGCGGCGGCGTTGATGCCTTGCTCGGCGTCGTGCCCGAGGGGCAGTTCGACGGCGTCGGCGGCGAGCACCCGGTGGTCCAGGCTCACCAGCACCACCTGCACGTGCCGCCGGCCAAAATCCACTCCGACGGCGACGGCGCCGCGGCCGTCAATCCGGACCGAGAGCGCGCGGCGGCCTGAACTGGTGGTGGGTGCGGTACTGACCAGTCCGTCTTCGGCCATCGCCTTGACGATGTTGGACACGGTGGCAGTGGATAGCCCGGTCTGCCGGGACAGTTCGGCCTGCGTCAACGGACCGCGGGCCATCAGCGCCTGCAGGATCCGTTGGCTGTTCCGCCGGCGCAAGGCACCCTGGGAGCCGGGTCGGTGCTGAGCTCCGGGTGGAACGGGGCGCGACGAGGCCTCGAGAGCGGACGGCGGATTGGCTGACATAGACAAAAGCGTGCGCCAGTGGCGGCTTGTAGTCAAGAAGTTAACGCAATACCGTCCGGAATGCGACGCGGGGCGGGCAGCAGCTTTAGCAGCAGCGTTCCCGGATGAAGCGGCTACTGGTCGGTGGCGTCGTCGATCGCGTCGCGGTGCAGGGCAGCGAGCTCCACATAGCGGGCGGCGTTGTCGAGGACGGATTGGTACTCTTCCTCGGTGAGCTCGCGGCGGACCTTGGCAGGGACGCCGGCGACAAGGGAGCGCGGCGGAATCTGCGTACCTTCCAGCACGACGGCGCCGGCTGCCACCAGCGATCCTTCGCCCACCACAGCACCGTTCATGATGGTGGCGCTCATGCCGATCAGGCAGTTGTCCTCGACGGTGCAGCCGTGGACCACCGCGGCATGGCCGACGCTGACGCCGGCGCCGACCGTGCAGGGGAAGCCTGGGTCGGCGTGCAGGACCACGTTGTCCTGCAGGTTGCTGCGTTCGCCGACCCGGATCGGTGCCGTGTCGCCACGGACGCTCACGCCGTAGAACGCGCTGGAGTCGGCGGCCAGGGCCACGTCCCCGCTGAGCGTGGCCGTGGGGGCAACAAAGGCGGACAGGTCGACGGCCGGCAGCATGCCGGCGATGGTGATGATGTGGGCCATTGCACCAGCCTAGCCAGTCGGCGGCGCTTCAGCGGGTTCGTGACAGAGGTGCCGTCCCGGCATCTGTCCGGTCAGGGCTTGGTCACGATGAAGAACTGGTAGTGCCTGCCGGTCCCGGGCCGGTCCCAGGTGGTGAAGCCGGAGACCAGTCCGTGCTCACCGAAGAGCCGGCGCACGGTGTCGTCGCGGCGGCGGCTGTAGAAGCGGTTCGGCTCGAAGTCCTCGTTGGCAACGATGATCTCCTCGTCGTCGCCCGACCAAAGCCCGACCGCCAGCGGGGCGCCCTCGGCCAGGACGCGCATCGTCTCGGCCAAGACATCGGGGAGGTCCCGATCGGGAATATGCAGCAGCGTGCTCATGGTCCAGCCGGCCGAAAACGTGCCGCTGGCAAACGGCAACTCGCGCACCGAGCAGACCACCGCCTCCAAACTCTTGGCCCGGGCGATCCGGACGTTTTCCTCGGACAGGTCGATGCCGGTGTAGTGAATGCCCGCGGCCTTGAACGCCAGCCCGTCCGCGCCCGTGCCGCAGCCGATCTCCAGCACGCTGTGTCGGTGCGCCGCGACCAGCGACCCGATGAATGACTGTCTGGCCTCGTCCCTCTTCGGATCCCGGGGGCGCCGGTCGCGGGCGGGGGCTTGACGGTCATAGAACGCCTTCAGCTCCGGCTCATGGTTGCCCATCCGTCGAGAGTACGCCTCAGGTGAGCTGCGGCACAGAGCCAGGCACCGCCGTCGTTATCAACGGTTGTCGCCACAGCGACCGGCGGCTCCGGGGACCGGCTAGTTGAAGATGACGGTGCGGTTTCCGTCCAGCAGTACGCGGTGTTCGGCATGCCACTGCACTGCGCGGGCCAGCGCACGGGCTTCGACGTCGCGGCCCAGCGCCACGAACTGCTCGGCGGTATGGGAGTGGCGGACCGGGATGACTTCCTGGTCGATGATCGGCCCCTCGTCCAGGTCCGCGGTGACATAGTGCGCGGTGGCACCGATGAGCTTCACGCCGCGGGCATGGGCCTGGTGGTACGGCCTGGCGCCCTTGAAACTGGGCAGGAAGGAGTGGTGGATGTTGATCGCCTTGCCGGCCAGCTCGGTGCAAAGTTCGTTGCTGAGCACCTGCATATAGCGGGCCAGGACCACCAGTTCCACATCGTGCTCGGCGGCCAGATCCATTAGCGCCTGCTCGGCCTGCGGCTTGGTGTCCGGGGTGACCGGGATGTGGTGGAAAGGGATGCCGTAGAACGCGGCGAGGTCGGCCAGATCCGTGTGGTTGGAGACGATGGCGGGGATCTCGATCGGCAGGGTGCCGGAGCGCTGCAGGAAGAGCAGGTGGTTCAGGCAGTGCCCTGACTTCGACGCCATCAGCAGCGTGCGCATCTTGACGCCCTCGCGGCGCAGCTTCCAGGTCATGCCGAACTCCTGCGCCACCGGCTGCAACTGGTCGTGCAGCTCTGTGTAGGACTGGTCGGTGGCCACCGCCACCCGCATGAAGAAGCGTCCGGACTGCGGGCTCTCATACTGCTGTGACTCGGTGATGTTCCCTCCGGCCTGCACCAGGGCGCCGGCAACGGCATGCACTATGCCGGGGCGGTCCGGGCAGGAAAGCGTGAGGGTGTAAGCGGTGGGAGCGGCGGCGTCAGTCACGAGTCCTAGGGTACCGGCTGGCGTTCGGCTTCCGCGGCAAGGTGCTTGGTGGCGGCGATAGCGGCGGCGCGGCCCGCCCGGGTGGCACCGACCGTGGACGCAGACGCTCCGTATCCGACCAGGAAAAGACGCGGCTCCTTCACCACCGAAACGCCGTCCTCGGCCATGATGATCCCGCCGCCGGGTTCGCGCAGCCGCAGCGGCACCAGATGGTCCAGCGACGGCCGGAAACCGGTGGCCCAGAGGATCACATCGGCGTCTTCGGTGGAGCCGTCGGCGAACTCGATGCCGTGTTCGCTGATGCGGGCCAGCTTGCCCCGCGAGACGAGGACGCCGGCGTCAATGCCCCGTTGGTACGTCTCGGTCAGTGGCAGGCCGGTGGCGGCAACCACGCTGAGGGTGGGCAGTCCGGCGCGCGTGCGCTCGCTGACCCGGCGTTCCACGTCAACGCCCCACTCTTTGTCGAACGGGGTGGCGGTGAAGTCCGGTGCGCGGCGGGTGGACCAAAGGGTGTCGGCCCCGGCGGCGTCCAGTTGCAGCAGGAACTGCAGCGCGGAGGTGCCGCCGCCCACCACCAGCACCCGCTGCCCCCGGAACTCGTCGGCCGACCAGAAATCCCGGGTGTGCAACTGGCGGCCACGGAAGGTTTCCTGCCCGGGGTAGTGCGGCCAGTACGGCTTGTCCCAGGTTCCGGTGCCGCTGATCACCGTCCGTGCCAGCCACTCGCCGCCGGTGTCGCTGCGCACCCGCAGGAGGGCACCGTCGTCGTCGATTGAGGCGACGCGGACCGGGCGGTGCACGGGCAGCTTGAATTGCTGCTCATAGGCACCGTAGTAACGGCGGACGACGGCGGAGGACGGCTCATGCGGGTCAGGAACCCCCAGCGGCAGGCCGGGGAGGTCGTGCAGTCCGTGCGCGGCGTCGAAGGTCAGTGAGGGCCACCGGTGGCGCCAGGCGCCGCCCGGGCCGTCATTGGCATCGAGCACCACAAAGTCGCGTTCGGGAACCAGCCCGCGTCGGGCCAGCTGGTAGGCCGCGCTTAGTCCGGCCTGGCCCGCGCCGATCACCACGGTCTGCAGCTGATGACCGCTGCCTGCTGCCTGATTCGCCACGATGCCCCTTTGATTGTTGACGCTTCAACTTCTATGGGCTGTAACGGCGGCCGGTGCCGGGGTATTCCGGGCCGTGGCTGAGGCGGCAGCGGGATGTCTCCGGCGCAGGCCTGATACCGCTGACTCGTTTCCTGCCGGCCTCGATGGCGCTAGGGTGGCAGCAGCGATGACGGAAGGCCGTGCCATGACGCATCTGGAACGTCACAACCCGCTGCGCAACAGACCCGGCCGGGTCGTGCTGGCAGCCGCACTAATCATTGGCTTGGCCGGCTGCACCGGCAGCGCCGGTTCCAGCCCCACCGCGACCGGCGGGACCACCCAAACGCAGGGCGGCGCGGGCGGGCAAACCGGGGGAGCACAGCCTGCCGGTGGTATTCCGGACATCGTGGAGAGCGTGCAGCCGTCCGTGGTCACGATTTTCACCAAGCGCGGCTTGGGCAGCGGCGTGGTCTATTCCAAAGACGGGTTGATCCTGACCAACGAGCATGTGGTCGGCGCCAGCACCAAGGTGGAAGTGGCTTTCGCCGACGGACAGCGCACTACCGGGAACGTGCTGGCGACGGACGCGGTGTCCGATCTGGCCCTGGTGCGGACCACCCGCGACGGGCTCCCCGCCGTCGCGTTTGCACCGGCACTGCCGAGGATCGGCGAACTGGCTGTGGTGATCGGTTCGCCGCTGGGCTTCGAGAACACGGCGACGGCGGGCATCATCTCCGGCCTGCACCGTTCCATTCCCGGCTCCTCCTCGTCCAGCCTGGCGCTGGTGGACTTGATCCAGACCGACGCCGCGATCAGCCCCGGCAACTCGGGCGGCGCCGTCGTCAATGGTCGTGGCCAAGTGGTGGGCATCAGCGAGGCGTATATTCCGCCGGAAGCGGGCGCGGTGTCGCTGGGCTTCGCCATTCCCGCCGCAACCGCCCAGGAGGTTGCCGGGGAACTGCTCAAAAACGGCGTCGCCAAGCACGCGTTCATGGGGCTGGCCCCGGCCACCATCACGCCCCAGATCGCGCAGCAGCTGGGGATGCGGCAGGCCGGCGGCGTCGTGGCCCTGAACGTGACCAACGGCGGCCCGGCCGACAAGGCGGGGATCCAGCCCGGAGATGTGCTGGTAAGCGTGGACGGGGAGGAACTGGCTACGGCGGAGGACCTGCTGGCTGTCCTTCGGAAGCACGATCCGGGCGATGTGGTCACGGTGGAAGTGCGCCGCGGCAGCGACACCAGCCAGGTGAAGGTCACGCTTTCGGACCGGCCAGCGGGGTGACCGGCTGTTAGGATTGGCTCGCCGCGACTGGCGTTAGGTGGGACACCACCAGGAAGCGGCAGCAGGGGCAGGGATCCTCGATCGCCGCTCCTGTAGATGTAGACCTCGGATCGCACGCCTGGGACGTAAGGTCGCCTTGGGGCCTGACTGTGTCCGGGGCCGGTAACGCGTCATGCGTGCGGTACCTGCACCCGGTAATCTGGCCTGTAGCAGTGAGATAAGCCCACCACCCAGGAGATTCTCCCCGTGACTTCCACGCCCTCTGTGACCGATCTGCCGTTGTCCCAGATTGATCCTGAAATTGCCGCTGTGATCGACGCCGAACTCAGCCGCCAGCGCGACACCCTTGAAATGATCGCCTCCGAGAACTTCGCGCCGCGTTCGGTGCTCGAAGTCCAGGGATCGGTCCTGACCAACAAGTACGCCGAGGGTTACCCGGGACGCCGTTATTACGGCGGTTGTGAGCACGTGGACGTCGCGGAGAACCTGGCGATCGAGCGGGCCAAGTCGCTCTTCGGCGCGGAGTTCGCCAACGTCCAGCCGCACGCCGGCGCCCAGGCCAACGCCGCCGCCCTCTCCGCCCTGATCCAGCCGGGAGACAAGATGATGGGTCTGTCGCTGGCGCACGGCGGACACCTGACCCACGGCATGAAGCTGAACTTCTCCGGCAAGCTCTACCAGGTGGCCGCCTACGAGGTGGACCCGCAGACCTTCCGGGTGGACATGGATAAGGTCCGCGAGCAGGCCCTGGCCGAGCGCCCGAACGTGATCGTGGCCGGCTGGTCCGCCTACCCGCGGCAGCTGGACTTCGAAGCCTTCCGCTCCATCGCCGACGAGGTCGGAGCCTACTTCTGGACCGACATGGCGCACTTCGCCGGGCTGGTCGCGGCCGGGCTGCATCCGAACCCGGTGCCGCATTCGGACCTCGTCACCTCCACCGTCCACAAGACCCTGGCCGGTCCGCGCTCCGGCGTGATCCTGGGCAAGGAAGCCTTTGCCAAGAAGGTCAACTCCGCGGTGTTCCCGGGCCAGCAGGGCGGTCCGCTGATGCATGTGATTGCGGCCAAGGCCGTGGCTTTCAAGATTGCCGCCGGCGAGGAATTCAAGTTGCGCCAGGAACGCGTGCTGGAAGGCGCCCGCATTCTGGCCGAGCGCCTGACCGCGCCGGATGTGGCCGAGGCCGGCGTCTCGGTGCTGACCGGCGGCACCGACGTGCACCTGGTGCTGGTGGACCTGCGCAATTCCGACTTGGACGGCAAGCAGGCCGAAGACCTGCTGCACGAGGCCGGCATCACGGTCAACCGCAACGCGGTGCCGTTCGACCCGCGCCCGCCGATGGTGACTTCAGGCCTGCGGATCGGTACCCCGGCGCTGGCCACCCGAGGCTTCGGCTCCACCGAGTTCACCGAGGTGGCCGACATCATCGCCACCGCGCTCAAGGGAGGGGCGGATGTTGCCGCGCTGCGCGCCCGCGTGAAGAAACTGGCCGACGACTTCCCGCTTTACCCCGGCCACGAGGAGTGGTGATATGAACCTGTACTCAACCCCGCCGACGTCGCGTGTCCTGGATGGCAAGGCCACCGCGGCACAGATCAAAAGCGAACTCACCGAGCGGGTCTCTGCGCTCAAGGCCAAAGGCATCGTGCCCGGCCTGGGCACCGTGCTGGTCGGCGAGGACCCGGGCAGCAAATGGTATGTGGGCGGCAAGCACAAGGACTGCGCCGAGGTGGGCATCGAGTCCATCCGCCGCGACCTGCCGGAGACCGTCTCGCAGGAGGAACTGGAAGCAGTCCTCGATGATCTGAACGCGGATCCGGCCTGCACCGGCTACATTGTGCAGCTGCCGCTGCCCAAGCACATCGACACCAACCGCATCCTGGAGAAAATCGATCCGGCCAAGGACGCCGATGGGCTGCACCCGATGAACCTAGGCCGGTTGGTGCTCAACGTGGGCGAACCGCTGGACTCGCCGCTGCCTTGCACACCGCACGGCTGCGTGGAGTTGCTGCTCCGCCACGACATCGAACTGGCCGGCAAGCGCGTGCTGGTGGTGGGCCGCGGCGTCACCGTGGGCCGTCCGCTGGGGCTGCTGCTGACCCGCAAGACAATCAACGCCACAGTGGTCCTGGCCCACACCGGCACGGTGGACCTGGCCGCGGAACTGCGGGAAGCCGACGTCGTCATTGCCGCCGCAGGGATGCCGCACATGATCAAGGCGGTCGACCTCAAGCCCGGCGCGGTGGTGCTGGACGTAGGAGTGAGCAGGGTCGAGGACGAAGACGGCAAGGCCCGGGTGACCGGCGACGTGGAGCCCGAGGCCCGCAACGTGACCAGCTGGCTCTCGCCCAACCCCGGCGGTGTCGGCCCGATGACCCGCGCCATGCTGCTGGCCAACGTGGTGGAAGCCGCCGAGCGCCAGGCCGGCTAGGCCGCCGGCAAGGCCCCAGGAAGGCGGCGTCCCAGTCCGGGACGCCGCCTTCTTGTCGACTCCGGGCACCGTACCGGATTCCGGGGCACCGTACCGGATCCCGGGCACCGTACCGGATTGTCTGCCGCCCTTGGTGACAATCGACGGGCGAATAGTTGCAGCGACACGCCGATGCTGGCTGCAACTATCCTCCACTCGAAGCGCGCCAGTTGTGCTGCGTCTTCGACGATGCAGCCGGGCAGCCGTAGCCTGTGAATAACTTCCGCGCGGAATCGCTCCTGCTGCACATAATGTCAGCATGAGCCCAGCGCGACGATCAGGAGCCGAAGGACGCCTTCCGCGAGCGAGGCCGCTCCCGCCACACCTGCAGAACTCCGCCTTCACGGTTCAGGACGGCCTGACATCCGGACTCAGCAAGGGGCAGTTGAGCCACCGGCGCCTCATCCGAATCAGCCGAGGCATCTGTGCCGTCCAGCCAACCGAACTCGATCTCGAAAGCCGTGTCCGGCCCTTCACCCGTGTCACCGATTCCAGCGCGGCTTCACATGACACAGCGGCACGTTTGTGGGATTTTCCCGAGCCGGCCGCACATCGTTTCGATCGGCGCATTCATATTTCACGTCCAGCCGGCGCCGCCCGGATGCAGCGGCCCGGGGTAGTGGGCCACCGATCCGGGCTCTGGCCAGATGAAGTCGCTTATGTCGACGGGCTCTGCGTCACGACGCGGACGCGGACATGGCTGGACTTGGCGGAAAACCTGGAGATGGATGATCTGGTGGTGATAGCGGACCACCTCCTCCGGACTCCACGGCCGGAGTTCGAAGGGCGGGCAGAACCGTACGCTCGGCGGGAAGAGCTTCTGGCCATGCTGCGGCGTCACCCCGGGAAACGGGGGCTACGGAGGGCCCGTGAGGCGTTGGCTTTGGCTCGAATAGGGGCGGATTCCCCGCCGGAGACCAGACTACGGTTGGCCATGATCCGGGCCGGCTTGCCGGAACCTGAGGTGAACAAGCCCATCTGGAACGACGACGGCGACATGCTGCACGCGCCGGACCTGTCGCTGCCTGAGTACCGCCTCGCGATTGAGTACGAAGGTGATGGTCACAGCGACTCCGGCCAAATCGCCCGCGACATTGAGCGGGAAGAACGTGCCCGGTCAGCGAACTGGGACGAAGTGCGGATCTCCAAGCGGCACATGGCCAACGGTGCCAGACGGGCGGTGGAAAAAATTGCGGCGGCGCTGCGTGAACGCGGATGGAGCCACAACGAAGCCGCCTGACTTGGCCGCCGATAGCAGGGGCCCCAGGGCAGGCGCTCTGAAGCCGCCTGACTTGGCCGCCGTCATCAGCGCCCCCAAAAAAGGCGCGCTGATGACGGCGACGTGGACCAAGGCGGACGGGGACCAAGAGCCGACAAAAGAGCGGGTGCCCTGCCGGAATCGCTTCCGGCAGGGCACCCGCCTTACTCGTTGACTGGCCAGCGCTGGAGCGCTGCGTGTCTGCTTAGACTCCCACCTTGACGGCGTCGTCGGTGGAGACCCCGCGGCGCTTGTCGAAGACGGTCGCGCCGACTTCCTGCTCGGCCTGGTTGTTGATCGACAGGTCGAGGCCCGGGCGGTCGCGCAGGATCAGCACTGCGATGATGGAGATGATCGTCATGCCGAACAGGTACATGGAGACCGAGGCGCTGGAGCCGGTGGAGTTGATCAGTGCCTGGGCAATGGTCGGAGCGAACGCGCCGCCGAGAATGGCGCCCAAGGCATAGGCGATCGAAACGCCGGAGTAGCGGACCGAGGCCGGGAAGATCTCGCTGTACCAGGCAGCCTGCGGGCCGTAGCTGAGGCCGAGGCCAACGCTGAACATGCCCAGCGCCAGGTACAACATCGCGAGCGAGCCGGTGTCGATCAGCATGAACAGCGGGAAGACGGTCAGCAGCTGCGCGCCAAACCCGATCAGGTAGGTGCGCTTGCGGCCGATCTTGTCCGAGAGGATGCCGGCGATGGCGGTGAAGATGAACCACATGGCGGAGGCGAACGTGATGGCCAGCAGCACGTCGGTGCGTTCCATGCCCACCGCGTCGGACGTGGCGTAGCTCGGGATGAACCCGCCGGTGGCCATGTAGCCGGCGGCATTGTTGCCGGCGAAGACGAGGGCGGCCAGGATGACCAGCAGCCAGTGCTTGCGGAACAGCTCGACGACGGGAACCTTGCGCTGCTGCTTCTTCTCAGCGATCTCCTTGAACACCGGGGACTCGTCCACCGAGCGGCGGACCAGGTAGCCGACCAGGATCAGCACGATGCTGATCAGGAACGGAATGCGCCAGCCCCATTCGAGGAAGGCGTCGCCGGGAGCGATAACGCCGGTCATCAGTGTCATCACGCCCGAAGCGAGCAGCATGCCCAACGGAACGCCCAGCTGCGGGAAGGAGCCTGCGCGGCCGCGGCGGTCGCGCGGAGCATGCTCGACGGCCATGAGGACCGCGCCACCCCATTCGCCGCCGGCTGAGATGCCCTGCAGGATGCGCAGCAAGAGCAGCAGCACAGGTGCCAGGACGCCAACGGTCTCATAGGTGGGCAGCACGCCGATCAGCGTGGTGGCGGCGCCCATCATCATCAAGGTGATCACCAGCATGGCGCGGCGGCCGAGTTTGTCGCCGTAGTGGCCGGCGAGGAAGGCGCCCAGCGGCCTGAACAGGAAGCTGATGCCGACGGACGCGAAGGCCAGCAGGAGGCCAATGGACTCACCGGCCGGCTCGAAGAACAGGTGCGCGAAGACCAGTCCGGCTGCGGTGGCGTAGATGAAGAAGTCGTACCACTCGATGGTGGTGCCGATGATCGTGGCAAACGCGACGCGACGCTGGTTCGCGGCCGTTGAGTGCCCTGATACTGCATTGCTCATGGTTTCCTTCAAGAACGGTCACGTCGAGGAGCTCGGCGTGGTGATAATGGTGCGAAGGCTGACAGGAACGACGACGCCGGCGGCTCGCCGCCGATCGTTTCCGCGGTGGGAACCGATCGTGAACGGTTCGTCGCGCCGTCGTCGATGGGATCCTCCATCTGTGACGAGCGCAACTATTGAACTTATCACTCATTGTGACACGCCTTACTTCTATTGGTAAACTTCAGAAAACCGATAAACATCTTTGACTGGACTGAAGAACCGTGGCGCACTTCACCCTGCGGCAACTTGAGCTTTTCGCCGCCCTTCCCGATCACCCGACGCTTAGTTCGGCGGCAGCGAGCCTGCGCATCTCAGAGTCCGCGCTGTCCCAGGCCATCACGGCGCTGGAGCGGGCCGCCGGTGAACAACTTTGCGTCCGGCGCAAGGCGCTGGGTTTGCAGCTGACCCCGTCCGGGCAGTTCTTCGCCCAGCGTGCCCGCCAACTGCTGCGCGATGCCGACGCGCTCATCAACGACCTGACCGGTGCCGCCGGGGAGCTCAAGGGGCCGGTGCGGCTGGGCTGCTTTGCGAGCTTTGCCAGTACGGTCCTGCCTTCGGTGCTCGACCAGTTGCCGGAACAGTACCCGGGGATCAGCGTGGACGTGACTGTTGGTTCCCATGACGAGCTGCTCCCCGCGCTGGATGCCGGCCAGCTGGATCTGGCCATGGTGTACGACATGGAGCTCCCGGCCGGTTATCATCAGCGCACGATTTACCAGACCGAGCTGCAGGCGGTGCTGCACCCTGAACACCCGCTGGCCGCCCAGCCCACGGTGGACTTGGCAGATCTGGCGGACGAGCCGCTGATCATGTACGAATCGAGCCCCAGCACCGCAAATACTTACCGGGTGTTTGCCGATCGGGGACTTCGTCCGCGCATCGTGTCGTCCATGCCGCAAGTGGTGCTGGTGCAGGCGCTAGTCGGCCGCGGACTGGGCTACGCGCTGCTGATGTCACGGCCGGAAGCCCCGGCCGTGACCGTCGAGGGAAGGAGCGTGGCGGTGCGCCCGCTGTCCCCTCCGGTATCCCAAACCACCATGTGCGCCATTTGGCCCGACACCATGGTCCTCAGCCCGCGGGCGGAGGCGGTGTTGGGCCATACGGTGCGGGCGCTCAGCGGAAGCGCCGCCGGGTAAGGCACTCGTGCGTGGCGCTTCCGCGGCCACGCTGACGGGGGCGCTCCCGCGCGTTTGGCGCTAGACCGTGGCGGTTTGTTGTTTGGAGTAGCCCTTGAGGTCGAAGTTGGGGTCGGCGGCTTGTTCGGGGGTGAGGGTGCGGCCGGCGGTGAGCAGGCGGCGGGCGGCCATGTGGTCGGCGGGTTGGTTGACGGATTCGACCGCGGCCAGGGTGCCGTTGCGGAAGCAGAACACGGAGAACTTCTCGTCTGCGGGGTTGCCGCGGAGCACGGTCTGGTCGCCGGGGGCTACCAGGCCGGCGATCTGCAGGCGCAGTGGTCCCTGGTTGGACCAGAACCAGGGCAGGTCGGCGTAGTGTCCGGGTTCCTCGGTGCCGAGGATTGACTTGGCGGCGTGCCGGGCCTGGTCGGTGGCGTTCTGCACGGATTCCAGCCGGGTGCGGGTCCCGGCGTGGGCGTTCGGGAAGGACGCGCAGTCGCCGACGGCGTAGATGTCCGGGTCGGAGCTGCGCATGGCGGAGTCGACCACGATGCCGTTTTCCACCTCGAGGCCGGCGGCTTGGGCGAGTTCGGTGCGCGGGGTGACGCCGACGCCGACCAGCACCAGGTCGGCCGGGTAGCGGAGCCCAGTGGTGGAGACCGCGGCGGTGACGTGCCCGGCGGCGTTGCCGTCGAAGGAGGCGATGCCTTCGCTCAGGCGCAGGGTGACGCCGAGGCGCTGGTGGGCGTCGGCGAAGAAGCCGCTCATCACCGGGGTCAAGGCCCGTCCCATCGGCCGGTCCGCGTACTCGAGCACGGTGACGTCCAGGCCGCGGGCGCGGGCGGCGGCGGCGAACTCCAGGCCGATGAAGCCGGCACCGATCACGACGACGGAGCGCACCGCATCGAGGCGGGCGTGCAGCGCTTGGGCGTCGGTGAGGGTGCGCAGCCCGTGGATGCCGGCCAGGCCGGCGCCAGGGACGGTGAGTTCGCGGTTGGCGGCGCCGGTGGCCAGCACCAGGGTCGAATAGGCCAGCGTGGCACCGTCGTCGAGGGTGACGGCCTCCGCGGCGCGGTCGATGGAGGTGACACGCACGCCCAAGCGGGCATCGACGTCGTTGGTGGTGAAGAACTTTTCCGGGCGCAAGGGCAGCGGGACCGGGTCCGTGCCAGCGGCGAGGTAGTCCTTGGACAGCGGCGGGCGCTGGTACGGGTGGTGCGGTTCCTCGCCGAGCAGCGTGATCGCCCCGGTGTAGCCTTCCTTGCGCAGCGAATCCACCAGCTGGATGCCGGCCTGGCCGTTGCCAACAACAACTACGTTTTCCGGATCAGTCATCGTGTTCATGGAAGGCCTTTCAGTAAGGGACAAGCATGCCAGCCGAGGCGGCCGGGTCAGTCCTGTTCGTCGGGAATATCGACTTCGAGGTTGTCGAAGTGGTCTCCGGCGATGAGCTGGCAGCCAAGGCGGCTGCGGGCCGGATCGCGGGGAGACACGGTGGTTTCAAGCATTTCCTCTTCGGCGGCGCTGATGGCGGGCAGGCCGTCCAAGTATTCTTCGCCGACGTAGACATGGCAGGTGGCGCAGATGGCTTGGCCGCCGCATTCGCCGATGATGCCGTCAACACCGTTGATCACCGCGGTCATCATGACCGTCATGCCAGAGTCGGCAGCGAGGCTGTCGACGTTCCCGTCGGCGTGGTGGTAGGTGATTTTTGCCAAGATTCTTCTCCTTGTTTGGGTCCGAACCTTGATCGTAGGTGCAGCATGGCGCGCCGGCTGGCGGTAGCTGTGGCGGCTTTGGTCAGCTTAGTTTGCGGGCCGCGCACACCGGCCGCGCCGGGGCCGGCCCAGCCGGGGGCGCCAGCACGGCCGGGGCCGCGCGGCTTAGATCTGGTCGTCCGGGACGTCCACTTCAATCTGTTCCAGTTCGTCGCCGACCACAATCTGGCAGCCCAGGCGGCTGCGGGCCTCGTCCCGGGGTCCGGCGGTGCACTCGAGCATTTCTTCTTCGTCGTCGCCGATTTCCGGCAGCCCGTCGAGGTATTCGGGCCGGACGTAGACGTGGCAGGTGGCGCACATCGCCTGGCCGCCGCATTCGCCGACGATCCCGTCGACGCCGTTGGTGACGGCGGCCCGCATCAGCGAGGTGCCGGGGTCGACGTCCAGAACGTCAACGTTGCCGTCGGAGTGGTGGAAACTGATCTTTGCCATGGGGAGCTGTCCTTGCTGTCGGCGTGTAGGTGGGGGAGAGGGGGAAGTGGGAATGGGAGGAACGGCCTAGGGCTTAACCCCAGAGCACCGGCATTTTGGTCATGCCGCGGAAGACCCAGCCGGCGTCTACCGGCGCGTTGTCCGGATCCAGACGGAGGTTCGGCAGTTCGCGGAAGACCTGCGGCATGGCGATCTGTGCCACCGAGGCCCGGGCCACCCAGGCGCCGGCGCAGAAGTGGTTCCCGCCGCCGAAGGCCAGGTGCGGCTTCTTCTCCCGGTTGATGTTGAACGACTCGGGATCCTCGAAGACCGCCGGATCGCGGTTGGCAGCGCCCACGACGATGCCTAGCCGGGAGCCGGCCGGCAACTGGACGCCTTCCAGCACGGTGTCGTGTTTCACTTCCCGCGGGTACATGCCGATGGGTGCCACCCAGCGCACGGATTCTTCGAAGGCCCGGGCGTACAGCGTCTCGTCGGCCAGCACCTGGGCCAGCTGATCCGGATTGGCCAGCAACGCCCATACCGTGGTGCCCAGGACATCGCGCGGTTCGTTCAGCCCTCCGCCGATGGTCATCTTCATGTTTGCCCGGATGGCTTCGAGCGGGATCGGCATCGACGTCATTCCGGAGAGCAGGCTGGAATCAGGGTTCTTGCGCAGGTAGGGCAGGATCTCGTCGATTGCATCGTCGACCTCGTTGTAGGACTGTTCCGACTTGGCCCAAACCTCGGGATCGTCGGCGTAGTTGCCGGTGCCGTCGATCATGGTCTGCGACCAACGCTGCATGTCTTCCTGGGTGGCGTTGTGAAAGCCCATGATCAGCCGCAGGTTCTCCGCGGCGTAGGGAGCGGCGTAATCCCAGACGAAGTCGGCGCCCGGTCCCGCTGCCTTCAACTGCGCCATGTACTTGTCGCTATTGGCCTGAAAAATGGCGTTCCAGTGTTCCTTGATCGCTTTGGGCCGCAGCACATTGCCGTAGGACTTCCGGTCCACGTCATGTTCCGGGTCGTCCTTGCGCAGCATCGAGTGGCCCATGGCCCGCTTCATCAGCGAGTTGGTCTCGTCGGCGGAAAAGCGCTCCTGATCCTGTTCGATCACATGGCAGGCCTGGTAGCTGGTGACCATGTACCGGTTGACGGCGGGCACCCAGTGCACCGGGGACTCTGCGCGCAGCTTCTGGTAGATCGGGTACGGGTTCCGGTAGAGATCCGGGATGGTGACCCACTCCGCGGTGGGAACCTGGTGGGCTTCGGTAGCGGCGGCGGTCATGCTCGGTCTCCTGGTGTGTGGCGGCCGGGACCTGCTGTCCCGGTTGCTGTCCGGCTGGTCTCACGTCGTGGGACGTGAGGTGTGTCTCGAATGAGTGTGACAGCAGACATATCCGCCGGTAAAGTTCATATTTTATGGAAATATCCACCGGAAAAGTTTGGTAGTTGTTTGCAGCAGGAGGATTGCATGGTCCGGTACACCTTGCGGCAGCTGGCGTACTTCGTTGCGGTGGCCGACGCCGGCACCATTGCCGCCGCTGCGGACGAACTGCACGTCTCGCAGACCGCGGTGGCTGCCGCGGTGAAAGAGCTTGAGCGGATTTTCGGAACGCAGTTGACGGTCCGCCGCAAGGCGCACGGCGTCAGCCTGACCCCGGCGGGCCGGCAGTTGCACGCGCGGGCGGCGGCGTTCCTGCGCGAAGCCGAGGAACTCGAGCTCAGCACCAGCAGCGGCGGGGGAGAGCTGGCGGGTCCGCTGGTGGTGGGCTGCTACCTGACCCTGGCGCCGACCGTGCTGCCCGGGCTGCTTGAATTCTTCGCCGCTGAGCACCCGAAAGTGCAACTGGATGTCGTCGAAGGCACCCAGGACGCCGTCCAGGACAAATTGGTCGCCGGCGAACTGGACCTGGCCATCGTGTACGACATGGACCTGCGGCCCGGGCTGGAGTCGGTGCAGCTGGACACCATGCAGGCTTATGCGCTGTTGCCTGCAGGCCACCGGTTGGCCAGCCGGGAAACAGTGGCGCTGGCGGACCTGGCCGAGGAGCCGATGATCTTGCTGGATGCCCCGCCCAGCAGCCATCACACCATGTCCGTGTTCCGCGACGCTTCGGTGGTGCCCAAGATCCGGTACCGCACCACGGACTTCGAACTGACCCGTTCGCTGGTGGGGCGCGGCATCGGCTACTCCGTGCTGGTGCAGCGCCCGGCCGGTGACGCCACCTACGAGGGCCGACCCTTCACCGCCTTGCCGATCGAGCCCGCGGTCCGGCCGGTTAACGTGAAGATCGTCTGGCCTGAAGGAATCAGGCTGACCGACCGGGCTGCAGAGATGGTCAGGGTTGCGGTTGAGGCTCATGCGCCTCGTCGTGGTGGATCCGGTCGCTGAGTTCGCCCAGCGGTTGGCCGCTGCCGCCCCATTGCCGGGCGATGATTTCGGCCGCGATGGACACCGCGGTTTCCTCCGGGGTGCGTGCCCCGAGGTCCAGCCCGACCGGGCTGTGCAGGCGGGACAGTTCCTCGTTGGTCAGGCCTGCTTCGCGCAGCCGTTGCAGCCGGTCGTCGTGGGTGCGCCGTGAACCCATCGCCCCCACATAGGCCGTCTTGCTCCCCCGCAGGGCCACCTCGAGCAGCGGGACGTCGAACTTTGGGTCGTGGGTCAGCACGCAAATGACCGTCCGCTCATCCAGCAGGTCCTGCTCCAGTTGCTCGGTCAGGTACTGGTGCGGCCACTGCACCACCACCTCGTCCGCCTCCGGAAAGCGCGCGCGGGTGGCGAAGACCGGCCGGGCATCGCAGACCGTGACCTGGTAGCCCAGGAATGTCCCCATCCGGGCCAGCGCTGCAGCGAAATCGATGGCGCCGAAGACCAGCATCCGGGGCCGTGGCGCGAAGCTGCCGAAAAAGATGCGCATCCCCTCGCCGCGCCGGTGCCCATCGGGCCCATAGGTCAGTGTTGAGTTCCGGCCGGCAGCCAGCAGCCCCAGGGTGTCGTCGGCAACGGCGTGGTTCACGCGATCGGTTCCCAGATCGCCGTCGAAGCCGTCCGGGCGGACCACCAAATGCCGTCCCAGCCACGCCGGATCCGGGTGCTCAATCACCGTGGCAATGCCCACCGGGCGGGATGCGGCGATATCGGCGGCGACCTCGTCGAGTCCGGGGAAGGTCCCGCGGGAGAGCGGCTCCACGAAGACGTCGAGGATCCCGCCGCAGGTCAGTCCCACCGAGAACGCCTCGTCGTCGCTGATGCCATAGCGCACGAGTGCGGGCTGGCCGCTCGCGGCCACCTCGGTGGCCAGTTCGTACACCGCACCCTCCACGCAGCCGCCGGAGACCGAGCCGATGGCTTCGCCGCCGGCGGTGACCGCCATGGACGCGCCCGGCGGACGCGGTGCGGACTTGAAGGTGCGGACCACCGTGGCCAAACCTGCCGTTTCTCCTGCGTCCCAGCCGGGCAGCAGCGCCGCCAAAACGTCCCGCACGGTTATACGCCTCCGGCCCGCAGTAAAGCCACGGCCTGCCGGCGGCCGGACCGGCGCCCGGCCAGGTGGGCCAACGCCGCCGCGGCGAACACCAGGCACAGCACTTTGCTCGGACTGCGCAGCTGATCGGCGAGCACGTGCTTGGCCACAGCGAGCCCGTCCAGGCTGCTGCCGCCCTGCTGTCCTGCCGGCCCGGCAGCAGGGGCGGCGGAGGAGGACGACGGCGGCGCGGCCGGCTTCGTCTCGGCCGCTGACTCGGGCTTTGCCTGGGCAGCGGTCGACGGCGGCGCCGAGGGCGAAGAGGTGGCGGATGAAGACACGGTGGACACGGTGGAAGCCGGTGCGACGGACGCAGGTGCGGCTGAAGCGGCCGCTTGGCCGGCATCGGTGCCGGACGCCTCGCCGGTACCCGTGCCTTCCACCGTTGCCTCCTGCGCCGAGATCATCTCCTGCAGGTTCTTGGTGAACACGGCCAGCATCTGGTCGGTGACGCTGCCGATCACGCTCTTGCCCATGGCCGCCGCCTTGCCGGACAGGGTAAGGTCGGCGTTGACGCTGCCATCGGTGGCGGCTCCGGACTCGGACAGTTGCATGGTCACCGTCGCCTCTGCGGCGCCCTGTCCCCGTGTTTCGCGCGCTTTCCCCTGCAGCGTTGCCCGCCGGCCGGCGGCGTCGCGCTCCACCACATGCAACGTGCCCTTGTACTGCATGGTCACCGGTCCCAGCTTCACCTTCATGGCGACCTGGTACTCGTCCTCCGAGGTTTTTTCCAGGACCTGCGCTCCCGGAATGCACCCTGCCACGCGTTCGAAGTCCATCAGGGTTTCCCAAACCGTCCCGATCGGTGCGGTGACGGAGAACGTGCGTTCAAGCTGCATTACCGTGTCCTTTGCCTGGTGAACTGGTTGGTGGTCCGCGGGCCGGAGCCCCGGTTGCGGTCGGAGCGGATGGCCGCGGCCACTTCCGACAAGGCGGTGTAGTTGTGGCCGCTGACGAACGCGTCGCAGTACGGCAGGGCGGCCGCCATCCCGCCAGCCAGCGGTTGGTAATTTACCGCCACCTTACGCGGATTGATCCAGATGATTCGATACGCCAGCCGCCGCAGCCGCTGCATCTGCGCGGCCACCTCGGCGGGATCCTCCTGCGCCCAGCCGTCCGAAATGACCACCACTACGGCGCCGCGGGCCATGCCTTGGCGGCCGTACTCGTCGGTGAACCGGTGCAGGCTTTCGGCAAGACGCGTGCCGCCGGCCCAGTCCCGTACCTCCGCCGCGGCACGGGCCAGCGCGGTGTCCGGGTCGTGGAGGGCCAGTTGCCGGGTGAGCCGGGTTAACCGGGTGGAAAAGACGAAGGCTTCCGCCCGGGCTCCTGCCGCAGCGCCCTGCAGCAGCGCGAGGAAGATCCGCGTGTAGGACTCCATGGAACCGGAGACATCGCACAGCAGGACGAGCCGACGGGGCTTGGGCCGCCGTTGCGCGAAGACCAGACGGGTGGCATCGGGACCGTTGCGGCGGGCGGTCCGGGCAGTGCGGCGGATATCCAGCCGGGAGCTGCTGCGGGCCGACCGGCGGGTCCGCCGGCTGTCCCGGACCGGAGTGGAGAGCACGATCCGGCGGACCACATGCCGCATGATGGCGGTTTCGTCCTCGGTCAGTTCCGCAAACGACGTTTGGTGCAGCCGCTCCTGGCTCGAGGACATCAACAGCACCGATTCGCGCGGCGGCCCCTCGCCGGAGCCGGATCCATCCCGGGCCGGGAACATGCCGGGCGGCAGGGCCGCCTCCGGTGCCTGGCGGTGGTCGGACGGGCTGCCGGCGCCGGTGGGCCGTTCCGTGGCGCCTTGGCCCGACCACGGCGGGTGGTTCGGATCGCCGCGGTGTTCAGCCGGATCCGGCATGAGGCCGGCGGAACCGCCGAAGACCGCCGCGAACACGGCGTCGAAAAGCGGCAGCTGCTCGCGGTCGGAGACCAGCACCACGCGGCAGGCCCAATACAGCGTGGTCTGGTCGGCCGGCGGCAGCAGACGCAGCGCCTCGGCCAGCCGGCCCGCGCGGTCCGGCGAGGTGGGCACTCCGGCGCGCCGCAGCGCCGTCGTTATTCCGGCACAAAATGCCGCCGTGTCCGCGGGTGGCACGACGCCGTCGATGCCGCGCTCAGTCATGGCTGCCGACCAACCACGCGCTGCCGCGGGCGGCGATGAGCTCAAGGTCGTCCCTGTTCTTGAGGACCGATCCCCAGGTCCGTTCAGCGCTCGCCGCGTCCAGCCGGTCCGCCCCCAGCAGGCTGAGCGCGGACACCCAGTCGATGGCCTCGGCGATGCCAGGCGGCTTGACCATGTCCAACGAGCGCAGCCGGGCGATGGCGGCCGCCGCCTGCAGTGCGATGGATTCGGTGCTGGACGCCACCCGGCGCCGCACGATCTCGGCGATCCTCTCCGGGGCCGGATAGTCGATCCAGTGGTAGAGGCAGCGGCGGGTGAGCGCGTCGTGCAGGTCGCGGGTCCGGTTGGAGGTCAGGACGATGATCGGCGGATGCACAGCACGGATGGTTCCCAGCTCGGGGACACTGACGGCAGCTTCGGCGAGCAGTTCAAAGGTAAAGGCTTCGAACTCGGCGTCCGCCCGGTCGATCTCGTCCAACAGCAGCACGGCCGGCCGCGGGCCCGGGTGCTCGATGGCCTGCAGCAGCGGGCGGCGCAGCAGGTATTTCTCGGCGAAGAGGTCCGTTTCGGCCAGTTCGCTGTGCTGCACTTCCGCCAGCCGGATGCCCAGCAGCTGGCGCTGGTGGTTCCACTCGTACAACGCTTCGCCGGCGTCGATGCCCTCGTAGCACTGCAGCCGGTACAGGGGAGTGTCCAGCACCTGGGCCAGCGCCTTGGCGGCTTCGGTCTTGCCCACCCCGGCTTCGCCTTCGAGCAGGATCGGCTGCGGGAGCCGCAGGGCCAGGAACAGCGCGGTGGCCAGGCCCGTGTCGGCGACGTAGTCCACCGCGTCCAGCGACGCGATCAGCGATTCCACGTCCGGAATCCGGTTCCGGACCTCCGCCTGGCTGCCGTCCTGCGCGTCGGTGCGCGCCGGCGAGGTCACCGCGTGCTCCGCAGGACGGCGAGGACCTGCCGGTAATCGTCCTCGGTGTCCACGTCCAGCGGGATCGGTCCCGGGATGGCGACCTCGACGACGGCGCGTTGCGCCAGCAGCTTCCACACCGCCTTGTCGCCGTGCAGCTGGGCCAGCAGCGGGAACAGCGAGCGGTGGAACGCGAACGGATGGCCCACGCCGTCGTCGTAATGGCACACCGCCAGCGGGGCGTCGCACCGTGCGGCGAGCAGCGTGTGCACCGTGGCCGGCGTTACTCCGGGCTGGTCGCCGAGCAACAGCACCACGGCTTCGGTCTGCGGGTGCAGCGCGGGAATGGCCGCCGCAATCGAAGACGAGCAGCCGTCAGCGTACGCCGGGTTGTCCATCACATCGCAGCCGCTGGTGTCCACGGAGCGCCGCACCGCATCACTGGCTCCGCCCAGGGCCAGGACGATCTGGTCGAACCCGGACGCGCGGGCGGTGCCAAGCACGGCGTCGAGCAGCACGCCGGCACCGTAAGGCAGCAGCTGCTTGGGCCGGCCGAGCCTGCGGGAACCTCCCGCAGCCAGCACCAGGGCGGCGATCCGATGTTCAGGAGACGACGGCATAGTGCTCCGGATCCTTGAGGAATGCGGCCCGGCAGCCGGCGGAGCAGAAGTAAACCGTTGTGCCGGAGTGTTCCACATGCAGGGTGGCGTGTATGGCCGGAACGGTCATGCCGCAGACCGGGTCCAACGCAGTGGCTGGCTCAGCCGAGCCTGGCTCGGCGGCCGGTTCGACGCCGTCTGCTGCGGTTGTCGGTTCGACGTTGGACGCTCCGGCTGTTGGTTGGACGCCGTCCACTGCGGCCTCCGGACGGCCCGCGCCTGCTGCCGTTGGACGGGCCGCGCCCGCTGCGGAGCGTTCGGAGACCAGCTCCGCCAAGATGGCCAGCGCCGTTTCTTCCGGCGTGCGGGCGCCGAGCGCTAATCCGGCCGGGCAGTGCACCCGGGACCTCAGCTCCTCGTCCACGTCCAGCGAGGCGAGAACCTCGCTGCCGCGGCGTTCGCTGGCCACCAGCGCCACGTAGGGGACCGAGGCCTGCAGCGCCGCGGTGAGGGCGGCTTCCTCCTCCCGGCCGTGCGAGGCGACGATGAGCGCCGCATCGTCCGGCCGGGGTTCCGCCGCGCTGCCGGGCACCAACTCCGGTTCGAAGCCCAGCACCGAACCCAGGGCGGCCAGCGCCTGCGCTATCGGGCCGGCGCCGACCACCACGACCCGGGGCGGCGGCAGGTGCGGCTGCAGGAAGATTTCCACCGAGCCGCCGCTGAGGCACGGATTCGCAACCGTGACCGCGCCCTCCTCGTGGTTGCGGACCGGCTCGCCCGGCATCACCCGCAGCAGCAGCGGCTCGCCGGAGGCCAAGGTCCGCAGCCCGTAGTCGCGCACCGACGCTTCCACGCAGTTCCCGCCCACGAACCCTTCGATGGCACCGCCGGCAAGAACCAGCGCTGTGTCGCCGGCACGGGCGCTGGTCGGATGCTGGGCCCGGACCACGGTGGCCCGGACATAAGGTTCCCGCCGCCTGCTCAGTTCATCGGCCCTGGCGGCCAGGGCCATCTCTCGTAGCGGCATATCACACCGGTGGCCTCGGCCGGCCTTGCATGGCCTCCCAGACACGCGCGGGGGTGCACGGCATGTCCATGTGCGTGACCCCGAACGGCGCCAGTGCGTCAACAACGGCGTTGACGATGGCCGGCGGGGACCCCACCGTGGCGGATTCGCCGATGCCCTTCGCGCCGATGGGATGGTGCGGCGACGGCGTGACCGTGAATCCGGTTTCCCAATCCGGAACCTCCATCGCCGTCGGGATCAGGTAGTCCATGAAGGAGCCGCCCAGGCAGTTGCCGTCCTCGTCGAATTCGATGATCTCCATCAGCGCCATCCCGACGCCGTCGGTCAGGCCGCCGTGGACCTGGCCTTCAATGATCATCGGATTGATCCGGGTGCCGCAGTCGTCCACCGCAACGAACCGGCGGACTTTCACGCGGCCGGTGCCGGGGTCGACGTCGACCACGCAGATGTAGGCGCCGAACGGGAAGGTCAGGTTCGGGGGATCGTAGGTGACCACCGCGTCGAGGTTGCCGTCGATCCCTTCGGGCAGTGCGACGGTGCCGTGGGCGCCCAAGGCGATTTCCGCCATCGTCTTCCCGGCGGTGGGGTCGCCCTTGACGAACCAGCGGCCTTTCTCCCATTCCAGGTCCTCGGGACGGGTTTCGAGCATCGCGGCCGCGATGAACTTCGCCTTGTCCCGGACCTTGCGGGCCACCAGCGCCACCGCCCCGCCGCTCACCGGCGTGGAGCGGCTGCCGTAGGTGCCCAGGCCGAACGGCGTCTGGTCGGTGTCGCCGTGCACCACGTCGATGTCCTCCGGCGGGATGCCCAGTTCCTCGGCCACGATCTGCGCGAAGGTGGTCTCGTGGCCCTGCCCCTGCGATTGCACCGACAGCCGGACCACGGCCTTGCCGGTGGGGTGGACCCGCAGTTCGGCGCCGTCGGCCATGCCCAGGCCCACGATGTCGAAATGCTTGCGCGGGCCGGCGCCGACGGTCTCGGTGAAAAAGGAGACGCCGATGCCCATCAGCTCGCCGCGCTCGCGCTTCTCGGCCTGCTCGCGGCGCAGGTCCTCGTAGCCGGCTATTTTCATGGACAGCCGCATGGCAGGTTCGTAATTTCCCGAGTCGTATTCCCAGCCGGTCTTGTTGGCGTAGGGGAACTGCTCGGGCCGGATGAAGTTCTTTAGCCGCAGTTCGGCCGGATCCATTTCCAGCTTGCGTGCCAGCACGTCCACCATGCGTTCCACCAGGTACGCGGCCTCGGTGACCCGGAAGGAACAGGCATAGGCGACGCCGCCCGGCGCCTTATTGGTGTAGACGCCGGTGACCTTGCAGTGCGCCGCCTGCAGGTCGTAGCTGCCGGTGAAGATGCTGAAGAAGCCGGCCGGGGTCTTGCTGGGCTGGGCGGTGGCGTTGAACGCGCCGTGGTCGGCCAGCACAGTGGTCCGCAGGGCCAGGATCTTGCCGTCCTTGGTGGCGGCAATTTCGCCGCGCATCAGGTAATCCCGGGCGAAGGAGGTGGACATCAGGTTCTCCGAGCGGTCCTCCACCCACTTGACCGGCTTGCCGGTGACAATGGACCCGACGACGGCGAGGACGTAGCCCGGATAGATGCCCACCTTGTTGCCGAAGCCGCCGCCGATGTCCGGGGACACCACGCGGATTTTGTGCTCGGGTATGCCGGCCACCATCGCATACAGGGTGCGGTGCGCATGCGGCGCCTGGGTGGTCTCATAGAGGGTCAGCGCGCCGTCGATGGGATCGTAGTCCGCCACCGCACCGCAGGTTTCCATCGGGGCAGGATGAACCCGCGGGTAGACCATGTCCTGGGCGACGACGACGTCGGCCGCGGCGAACACTGCCTCGGTTTCGTCCGCATCGCCGACCTCCCAATCGAAAATGTGGTTGTCGGTGCGGCCCTCAAGATCGTCGCGGATAACGGGGGCATCTGCGTCGAGCGCTTTCCGGGCGTCGATGACCGGCGGCAGGATGTCATATTCGACGTCGATCAGTTCCAGCGCATCACGGGCGGCGTAGCGGTCCTCGGCGACGACGAACGCGACCTCCTGGCCCTGGAACCGAACCTTGTCCGTCACCAGCACGGCCTGCACGTCCGCGGATAGTGTCGGTGCCCAGGCAAGGTTCAAGGCTTCCAAGTCCTTGCCGGTGATGACTGCCTTGACCTTCGGATGGGCCAGCGCCTCGGACGTGTCCATCGAGACCAGCCTGGCGTGCGCCACGGGGGCGCGCAGGATCGCGCCGTGCAGCATGCCCGGCAGCACAATGTCGTCAACGTAGCGGCCCTTGCCGCGGATGAACCGCGGGTCTTCCTTCCGCTGGATCCGGCCGAATCCGATCGGCCGGTCCGTGTCTCCCGCGGCCGGATTTCCCGGGCGGGCGCCGTGGCCCGGGCCCTGCGACTCCAGCCGCTCCTCGATGGTGGTCATGCCGTCACCTCTTCAGCTTCACTTGCGGCAGCGTCCACCGGAGTGGTTTTGCCGCCGGGGTGGTTCGCTGCCCATTGGATTGAGCGGACGATGGTGGCGTAGCCGGTGCAGCGGCATATTTGGCCGGAGATCGCCTGGCGGATTTCGCCGTCGCCGGGATGCGGGTTCTTATCCAGCAGGGCGCGGGCGGTGAGCATCATGCCGGGGGTGCAGAAGCCGCACTGCAGCCCGTGCTCCTCCATAAATCCCTGCTGGACCGGGTCCAGTTCGCCATTGCGGCCCAGCCCCTCCACCGTCTGGATCTCGTGTCCGTCCGCCATCGCAGCCAGCACGGTGCAGGATTTCACCGGCTGCCCGTCCATCAACACCACGCAGGTGCCGCAGTTGCTGGTGTCACAGCCCCAGTGGGTTCCGGTTAGGCCGAGGTCTTCCCGAATGAAATGGACCAGGAGCACCCGGGGTTCGACGTCGCGGGTTACCTCAGTGCCATTGACAAGCATGCTGATCTGCATGGTTCAGCCTTCCTGTAGCTCGGATGCCCGGGCGCAGGCGCGGCGCAGCACCCGCCGGGTCAGTTCCTCGGCAAGATGCCGCTTGTAGTCGATGCCGCCGCGCTGGTCAGCCACCGGATCGCACGCTTCGGCGGCCAGCCGCCCGGCTTCCGTGAACAGGTCTTCGCTCGGTCGGCGGCCGTTCAACGCCGCGTCGACGCCGGGGACCGTTCCGTTCAGTCCCACCGCGGTGAGCCCGACCGATGCCTCCGCGATGCTGCCGTCCGCCGCCAGCGCCACCGCCGCTCCAGCGGCTGCCGTCGCCCAGTCGCCCACCCGGCGTTCCACCTTTTCGTAGGCGCTGCTGGCCCGCTCGCGGATCGGGATCCGGACCTCCGCCAGAAGTTCGTTTTGGCCGACGGCGGTCTCATATGGGCCGTGGTGGAACTCATCCATGGAAACGGTGCGCTCGCCGGAGGAGCCGCGGATCACTGCCTCCGCCCCGAGCACGTCGCATACCGTGGAGAGGTCCTCGGCCGGATCAGCCTGGCAGAGCGAACCGCCGATCGTGCCGCGGTTGCGCACCACTGGATCGGCGATGAACCGCTCGGCGTCGGTGACCATCGGGAACAGTTGCGCGATCTCCGCCGACTCGAACAGCGTGGTGTGGCGGGTCAGGGCGCCGACCCTGAACACGTCCCCGTCGCGCACCATCAAGTCGATCTCGGCCAGGCCGTTGATGTCGATCAACCGCTCCGGCCGCGCCAGCCGGAGCTTCATCATCGGCAGCAGGCTGTGCCCGCCGGCCACCAGCCGGGACTCCGGCCCATGGCGTTCCAGCAGGGCAAGCGCGTCGTCCACGTCGCTGGCCCGGACATAGTCAAACGGAGCAGGAATCTGCATGGTCTACCCCTCAAAGACACGTCACCCTCACCGTTGAGGGGCCCCCCATGAGGCACATGTTGCTCCTTGCTCCGAGGGGTGTCAAGATCCTCATAAGCGAAAGGTTATGATCCGCGATGTCCATGACTTTCAACCAGCTCAAGGCCGTTGCCTTGGTGGAGTTGGGCAGAATGACCCTGATTGGCTTTCCTCAATCAGTGATGTGATCTAGGCTATAGCAGTGCCTCAAACATCTCTTTCACACCGGCTGCCGCAGCAGGCGCCCGCCGCCGTCATTACCGCCCGGAATGTGGTGAAGACCTACGGCGATTTCAACGCCGTCGACGGCATTTCATTCGACGTCCAGCCGGGGGAGTCCTTCGGGCTGCTCGGCCCGAACGGTGCGGGCAAGTCCACCACTATGCGGATGATCGGCGGCGTCTCGCAGCGCACCTCCGGCGAGCTGAGCATCATGGGCCTCGATCCGGACCAGCACGGACCGGAAGTGCGGGCGCATCTGGGCGTGGTCCCGCAGCAGGACAACCTGGATGAGGAACTGAAGGTCCGCGACAACCTGATTGTCTACGGCCGCTACTTCGGGCTGCCGTATTCCTACCTGCGGCCCAAGGCCGACGAGCTGCTGGAATTCGCGCAGCTGACGGATAAGGCCAAGGCGAAGGTCGATGCCCTCTCCGGCGGCATGAAGCGGCGCCTGACCATTGCCCGTTCGCTGATGAACGATCCGAAGGTGCTGCTGCTGGACGAGCCCACCACCGGCCTCGATCCGCAGGCCCGCCACATCCTCTGGGATCGACTCTTCCGGCTCAAGGAAGCGGGGGTCACGCTGATCCTGACCACCCACTACATGGATGAGGCGGAGCAGCTCTGTGACCGCCTGATCGTGGTCGACAAGGGCAAAATCATGGCGGAAGGTTCGCCGGCTGCCCTGATCCGCGAGCATTCCACCCGCGAGGTCCTTGAGCTTCGGTTCGGTTCCGAGCGGAAACCACCGTGGCGCCGGAACTGGGAGGCATCGGTGAGCGGCTTGAAACGCTCCCCGACCGCGTCCTCATTTATGCCGACGACGGCGAGGCGGCGCTCGAGCAGGTGTCGAACCGCGGGCTTCGCCCGATCACGTCGCTGGTGCGGCGCTCCAGTCTGGAGGATGTTTTCCTCCGGCTCACCGGCAGGAGCCTCATTGACTGAGCAACAGCCTTCGCAGGTACCCGGCGGGCACGAGGCGGAAGCCGCCTCACGGGACTCGGCCGAGCCCGCTGCCGCCCGCGGGACGCAGGCGCCGGAACCGGATGCCGCCGCGGCGGCAGGTTCGGTGGAAGCCCGTGTCCCGGCCCAGCTGACGCTGCGCGAGGTCGACGCGCTCACCCGGTCGGTGACCGGTCTGCGCTCGCCGCTTTCACCGCTGCAGTCGGCCGAACGGGCCCGCAACTTTGGATCGTTCTACTACATGGAGCACTGGCTGCGGCAGCTGCGCGGCTACGGCTGGACGGTGCTGATGACGGCCGTCGGCACGCCGCTGGTCTACCTCTTCGCGATGGGTGTGGGGCTGGCCACGCTCGTGGACGCCAATACCAGCGTGTCGCTGGACGCCGGCAACGGCCAGACAGTGCCGTACCTGGTGTTCGTGGCTCCGGCGCTGCTGGCCACCGCGGCGATCATGGTGGCCAGCGAAGAGAACACCTACTCGGTCATGTCCGGCTTCAAATGGCGCAAGACCTACTATGGCCCGAACGCCTCCCCGCTGCAGAGCCAGCAGTTGGTCAACGGGCACTCCATGGGAGTGCTGGCCCGTCTGCTGCTGACCACCGGGCTCTACTTTCTATGCCTGGTCCTGTTCGGCGCGGTGGTTGAACCGACCGGCTGGGTGATGATCTTTACCGCGGCGCTGGCCGGGATGTCCTTCGGACTGCCGCTGATGGCGTACTCGGGCAGCATTGAAGAGGACCGCGGCCAGTTCGCCCTGGTGCAGCGGTTCATCGTGATGCCGCTGTTCCTGTTCTCCGGCACTTTCTTCCCGCTGGAAGCCATGCCGCTGCTGGTCCGCTGGATCGGCTGGATTTCCCCGCTGTGGCACTCCACCGAACTCGGCCGGGTGCTCAGCTACGGCTATGTGGAGCCCGTCTGGCTGACCGTGCTGCACGTGGCCTACCTGGCCGTCCTCTGCGTGGTGGGCTGGATTTTCGCGCGCCGCGTCTACATCAGGAGGCTGGGCAAATGAGCCAGCACATCGCGTCGCAGCAGCTGCGGCTGGAACCGTCCCGCCGTCCGCTCGGCTCGCTCTATGCCGGCAACGTTCGCGCGGTCTTCTCCCGCGGGGTGAAGGCCACCTGGGGCACCAACTGGGCGATCATGGTCAGCGGTTTTGTCGAGCCGGTCCTGTATCTGGTGGCCATGGGCATCGGCCTGGGCTCGCTGATCGGCACCGTCACCGGCCCCGGCGGGACGGAAATCGGCTACGCGAACTACATCGCCCCGGCGCTGCTGGCTGTCTCTGCCATGAACGGTGCGGTGTACGACTCCACCTGGAACGTCTTCTTCAAGCTGCATTTCGCCAAGCTCTATCAAGGGATGCTGTACACCTCCCTGGGTCCGCTGGACGTGGCGCTGGGCGAGATCCTGCTGGCGCTGTTGCGCGGTGCGCTTTACGCCACAGGATTCACCGCGGTGATGGGCGCCATGGGCTTGATCACGTCCCCCTGGGCGCTGTTGATGATTCCGGCCGCCGTGGTGGTGGCTTTCGGCTTCGCGTCCTTCGGCATGGCGATCACCAGCTATATGAAGACGTTCCAGCAAATGGACTGGATTAACTTCATCATGCTGCCGATGTTCCTGTTCTCCGCGACGTTCTATCCGCTCAGCGTTTACCCCGAGCCGATCCAGTGGCTGATCCAGGCCCTGCCGCTCTGGCACGGAGTGGAAATGCTGCGCCAGCTCAGCGCCGGCGTCTTCACCGGCGCCATTCTGGTCCATCTGCTGTACTTCCTGGTCATGATCGTGCTGGGGCTGATCCTGAGCACTGGCCGGCTGCGCAAGCTCTTCCTGAACTGAGCCGGACGCCACAGCGGGTGCCCCATCCGCACAGGGAAGGCGGCGCGTCAAGCTGTGGGCGGAGTCGGCGCACGCAGGCCCGTGGATTTGAGAGAATAGGCCCATGCGATCTCTTGGCCCCGACTCTTCCTCTGTTTCGTCCGCCGCCCGGCAGATGCCGCTCAAAGCCGGCAACATCAGCCTGGCCGTGCTGGTGCTGGTCTTCCTGGTGGCAGTCATCTTCGCCGCCAACGAAAACGACGTCATCGGCTGGATCGTGGTCGCGGTCTCGCTGGCCTGGCTGGTCCTGGCCGCGTTCGTGGTCTTCAGCGTCCGGGGCGCCACGCGCAAGGCCAAGGAGAAGCTGGCCAACGTGCAGGCCGACTACGCCGGGCGAGTGAACCCTGCTCCCGGTGGCGGAACCGCGGTCATTGATGAACAGATCTCGCGGGCCAACGCTGTGCGGGACGAAAAACTGGACCATAGCTTCAAGATCATCCAGGTCCAGGCCAAGGTGATCCGCGACTACCGCGGCAAAGATGAAGGCATGGTGGACCGCGCCCTGGAAACGGTGGAGATCACCGCCCACAACGGCCGCGGCATGATCCACAAGGAAGAGGACGGCGGCACCGTCACCGGCACGGTTGTCAGCTGAACTGAAGGGTTGGGTAAGGTAGTCGGGTGACTTTGGCAACCGTTTTCACCGCACCGACCATCTCCCGCGACGCAGCGGCCGGACTGATTCCGGCGGGCAAGACGCTGCGGATCGCCAGCGTCAACGTCAACGGCATCCGCGCTGCCTACAAGCGCGGCATGGCCGACTGGCTGGCCGCCCGGGACGTGGACATTCTGTGCCTGCAGGAAGTGCGGGCGCCCGACGCCGTCGTGCATGAGTTGCTGGGCAGCGACTGGCACATCCTGCATGCCGAAGCGGAGGCCAAGGGCCGCGCGGGCGTCGCCATTGCCTCCCGTGTTGCGCCGACGGCCACCCGGAGCCACATTGGCGACGAATACTTCCTGTCCTCCGGCCGCTGGGTGGAGGCCGACTTCGCCGTCGAGGGCATCGACGGCGAAAAGACCCTGACCGTGGTCAGCGCCTACGTCCATTCCGGCGAGGTGGACACGCCCAAGCAGGTGGACAAGTACCGCTTCCTGGACACCATGTGCCATCGGCTCCCGCAGCTGAAAGCCGAGCGGGATTACGCCCTGGTGGTCGGTGACCTGAACGTGGGACACACCGAGCTGGACATCAAGAACTGGAAGGGCAACGTCAAGCGGGCCGGATTCCTGCCCCAGGAACGGGCCTACTTCGACCGGTTCTTCGGTGAGGAGATCGGCTGGCGCGACGTGCACCGCTCGCTGGCCGGCCCGGTCAGCGGTCCCTATACCTGGTGGTCCTGGCGCGGCCAGGCCTTCGACAACGACTCCGGCTGGCGGATCGACTACCAGGTAGCCACCCCTTCGCTGGCCGACCTGGCAACCGCGGCCGTGGTTGACCGTGCCGCTACCTACGACGCCCGCTTCTCCGACCATGCACCGCTGGTCGTTGACTACCAGTTCTAGAAAGCATCCAGATGAGCACAGGAACCACAGAACCGACCCACACCGCCATGGCGGACAACGGGCAGGCGGTGCCGCCGCAGGCCTCGCGCCCCAGGCTGCTCTCCGGCATGCAGCCGTCGGCCGACTCGCTGCACCTGGGCAACTACCTGGGCGCCCTGGTCAACTGGGTGAGGCTGCAGGACGAGTACGAAACCTTCTTCTTCATCCCGGACCTGCACGCCATCACCGTGGACTACGATCCCAAGGATCTGGCCCAGCGCACCCGGGTCACCTGCGCGCAGTACATTGCCGGCGGCATCGACATTGAGCGCACGGCGCTGTTCGTCCAGTCGCATGTTCCCGAGCACGCCGAGCTGGCCTGGGTGCTCAACTGTGTGACCGGGTTCGGCGAGGCGTCGCGGATGACGCAGTTCAAGGACAAAACCCAGAAAAACGGAACCGACGCCGCCACCGTGGGCCTGTTCGCCTACCCGGTGCTGATGGCGGCGGACATCCTGCTCTACCGCCCCTACGGCGTGCCGGTGGGGGAGGACCAGCGCCAGCACCTGGAACTGGCGCGGAACCTGGCTCAGCGGTTCAATCACCGATTCGGCGAGACTTTCGTGGTGCCGGAAGCGGTCATCCCCAAGGAGGGGGCGAAGATCTACGATCTGCAGCACCCCACCGCGAAGATGTCCAAGTCCGCGGAATCACCTGCCGGTTTGATCAACATTTTGGACAACCCTAAGCAGGCGGCCAAGAAGATCAAGTCGGCGGTCACCGACGACGGCACCGAGATCCGCTTCGACCGCGAGGCCAAGCCGGGCATCTCCAACCTGCTCACCATCTACTCCACGCTCACCGGCAAAAGCATCGCCCAGCTGGAGCAGGAGTACCAGGGCAAGATGTACGGGCACCTGAAGGTGGATCTGGCCGATGTTGTCGTCGAGACGCTTGCTCCGGTGCAGGCCCGGGCCCAGGAACTGTTGGACGACCCGGCCGAACTTGACCGGCTGTTGGCCCGCGGGGCCCAGAAAGCCCGTTCAATTGCGTCGGCTACACTCGCTGATGTGTACAGCAAGGTAGGTTTTCTTCCCGCCGGAGGCGCGCGCTAGCCATGAGCCAGCAGGACCAGGACAGCATTGCCCGTGTGGAGCACGACGGCGGTACTGACCCGGGTGCCCGGCCTGCGGTCGGGAGCGTCGGAGTGGTGATCGGGATCCCCGAGCCCATGGCCAGCGAGCTGCGCGGCTGGCGCGCGTCCTTCGGCGACCCCATGGCCGCGGTCATACCGCCGCACATCACGTTGATTACCACCACCCCGGTGCACGATTGGGACGAGGCGACCGAGCACGTCCGCTCGGTTGCCCGCAGGCAGGCTCCCTTCACCTTGGGCATGTGTGGAACAGGCAGCTTCCGCCCGGTCTCGCCCGTGGTCTATCTGGGCATCCGGGACGGTTTCGACGACTGCGTTGAGCTGCACCGGAAGCTGCAGTCTGGGCCGCTGGAACACGACCTCGAGTTCGACTTCCACCCGCATGTGACCGTGGCCCACGATGTCAGCGAAGCCAGTATGGATTCGGCCGAGTGCAAGCTCGCCGACTATGACGCCTCCTTCCGCGTTAGTAGCATGGGCCTCTACGAGCACGATGCGACGGGTGTGTGGAATCTACGGGAAGAGTTGACCTTTGGCGCCGAATCCGCAGGAGAAGGCTGAGGAAAGGCCGGATCCGCTGCAACGGCAGCAAATGGTCCTCGCTGCGCTAAGGCTGCGGCGGGACGCGGGCCGGGCCAAGCGCGAAGACGGCCGATGGAAGGGCCTGCTGGCGAGCTCCCAGTACAGGCTGGCGCAGCTCAACTGCTGGCGCCTGATGCGCGTCTTCAATCTCTACGGACTGCGGCATGGGCCCTTGATGGCCGCCGGCTGCGCCTACAACTTGTTCTTTTCCGTGGCGGCGATGCTGGTTGCCGGGTTTTCCATCCTCGGCCTAGTGGTCTCCGGCAATCGTGAACTGCAACTGGCCATCATTCGGGTGCTGGACCAGACCACGCCGGGATTGATCAATACCACCGGTGAGCAAGGTGGAGGCCTGGTTACACCCGCGCAGCTGTTCTCGCAGGGCAGGGCATTCAGCCTGAGCTTGATCATTTCCACGGCGGTGATGATCTGGACCTCGCTGGGCTGGATCGCCGGCCTGCGCACTGGAATGCGCGGCATCTTCGACCTGCCGCCGCTGAAGACCAACATCGTCCTGGTCAAGCTCAAGGACTTGGGAACGCTGCTGATCCTGGCCGTGGCCTTGGTCGTGACGTCTGCCCTCGCCGTCGTTGCCAATACCGCCCTGGACTTGATCGTTAATTGGCTTCAATTCGACGGCGGCGCGGCAGTGCCGCTGACACGCATCGGCGGCAACGTGATCATGCTGCTGCTGGACATGGCGGTGGCAGTGGTCCTGTTCCGCGTCGCGTCAGGCATCCGGATGCCGCGCCCGGTCATGTTTCAGTGCGCCCTGATTGCCGGCGCCGGCAGTACCGTGCTCAGGTACTTCTCCTCGGTCCTCTTGGGCCATGTCGGCAACAACCGGCTGCTGGCGCCCTTCGCCGTCGTCCTTGGTTTGTTCGTGTGGTTCTACCTGCTCAGCCAGCTCTACATGATCGCCACGGCCTGGGGAGCCATCGGTAAAGCGGACGCGGTGGCCAGGCACGCTCTCTCCGGCGGCCGGGGCAGCCGCTCGTTGCGGCGGCGGGCGTGGGGCCTTCGCCGGCGGAAGCCTCAGAGAGGGGCCCGGCGGAACGACGGCGCCGCAGCCGTCTGACTGCAACGCCAGGTACGGCGGCCCGCTGGCACCGGACGCGCACGGCCGCAGCGGAGGGGAGGCTCTCGGTAGCGCAGCCAACTTGGCTGGAGCCTTAAACGACGGTGGCGCCGACTCCTTGACGGAATCGGCGCCACCGGGCGGCAGTCCTGGGGGAAATCCCGGGCGGACTGCTGTACGACGCTAGACGGAGCGGCTCAGAACTGCCTGCTTGACCTCGGCGATGGCCTTGGTCACCTGGATGCCGCGGGGGCATGCCTCGGTGCAGTTGAAGGTGGTGCGGCAGCGCCACACGCCTTCCTTGTCGTTGAGGATCTCCAGGCGCATGTCACCGGCATCATCTCGCGAGTCGAAGATGAAACGGTGTGCGTTGACGATCGCGGCCGGACCGAAGTACTGGCCGTCGGTCCAGAAAACCGGGCACGAGGAGGTGCAGGCGGCGCAGAGAATGCACTTGGTGGTGTCGTCGAACCGCTCGCGGTCCTCCGCGGACTGCAGCCGCTCGCGGGTGGGCTCGTGGCCGTTGTTGATCAGGAAGGGCATGATCTCGCGGTAGGACTGGAAGAACGGCTCCATGTCCACGATCAGGTCCTTCTCCACCGGCAGGCCCTTGATCGGCTCCACCGTGATCGGCTTGGAGGTGTCAAGGTCCTTCAGCAGGGTCTTGCAGGCCAGGCGGTTGCGGCCGTTGATGCGCATCGCATCGGAACCGCAGACGCCGTGGGCGCAGGACCGGCGGAAGGAAACCGAGCCGTCATGCTCCCACTTGACCGTATGCAGGGCATCCAGCACACGGTCCGTGCCGTACATGGTGAGCTTGAATTCGTCCCACCGGGCGTCCTCGGAAATCTCGGGATCGTAGCGGCGAACCTTCAGCGTGATGTCGAAGCTGGGGATTTCGCCGCCGCCGCCGACACCCGGAGCGAGTTCAACCTTGGATGCAGGTTCCACAGTCTCAGCGGTCATTAGTACTTCCTCACCATCGGTTCGTAGCGCGTGAATACCACGGGTTTGGTATCCATGCGGATGCCAGCCGTCACATCAGTCACAGCATTAACATCCAGGTAGCACATCGAGTGCTTCATGAAGTTCTCGTCGTCGCGCTCCGGGTAGTCCTCGCGGAAGTGTCCGCCGCGGGACTCTGTGCGGTGCAGCGCCGCCACGGTCATCACCTGGGCCATATCGAGCAAGAAGCCGAGTTCCACGGCCTCGAGCAGGTCCAGGTTGAAGCGCTTGCCCTTGTCCTGGACGCTGATGTTCTTGTACCGCTCGCGCAGCGATGCGATCACATTCAGCGCCTCGGTCAGGGACTGCTCGTCGCGGAACACCTGCACGTTGGCGTCCATGATGTCCTGCAGTTCCTTGCGGAGCTGGGCGACGCGTTCGGTACCGGTGCCGCCGCGTACCGTCTCGAGCAGTTCCATGGTGTACGCCTCCGGGTTTTCCGGAAGCTCGACGAAGTCCGCGGTCTTGGCGTACTCGGCGGCATTGATGCCGGAACGCTTGCCAAAGACGTTGATGTCCAGCAGCGAGTTGGTGCCCAGGCGGTTGGAGCCGTGCACGGAGACACACGCTACCTCGCCGGCGGCGTACAGGCCCGGTACGACGGTGTCGTTGTCCTGCAGGACCTCACCCTTGATGTTGGTGGGGATGCCGCCCATCGCATAGTGCGCGGTGGGGAATACCGGCACCGGCTCGGTGTAGGGCTCGACGCCGAGGTAGGTGCGGGCGAACTCGGTGATGTCCGGCAGCTTGGCGTCGATGTGTGCCGGCTCCAAGTGGGTCAGGTCCAGCAGCACATAGTCCTTGTTCGGACCGCAGCCGCGCCCTTCGCGAACCTCAAGGGCCATGGAGCGGGCCACAATGTCGCGCGGCGCCAGGTCCTTGATGGTGGGGGCGTAGCGCTCCATGAAGCGTTCACCGTCGGCGTTGCGGAGGATTCCACCTTCGCCGCGGGCGGCCTCGGAGAGCAGGATGCCCAAGCCGGCCAGGCCGGTCGGGTGGAACTGGACGAACTCCATGTCCTCCAGCGGCAGGCCGCGGCGGAACGCGATGCCCATGCCGTCGCCGGTCAGGGTGTGCGCGTTGGAGGTGGTCTTGAAGACCTTGCCCACGCCGCCCGAGGCGAAGATGACGGACTTGGCCTGGAAGACGTGGAGTTCGCCGGAGGCCAGGTCGTAGCTGACGACGCCGGCGACACGCTTCTGCATGTACGGAGTGCCGTCTTCGCGGAGGGCCTCTTCCTCCACCAGCAGCAGGTCCAGCACGTAGTACTCGTTGTAGAACTCCACGTTGTGCTTGACGCAGTTTTGGTACAGGGTCTGCAGGATCATGTGGCCGGTGCGGTCCGCGGCGTAGCAGGCGCGGCGAACAGGAGCCTTGCCGTGGTCGCGGGTGTGCCCGCCGAAGCGGCGCTGGTCGATCTTGCCTTCCGGGGTGCGGTTGAACGGCAGGCCCATTTTTTCCAGGTCCAGCACGGCGTCGATGGCTTCCTTGGCCATGACCTCGGCTGCGTCCTGGTCCACCAGGTAGTCGCCGCCCTTGATGGTGTCAAAGGTGTGCCACTCCCAGTTGTCCTCTTCGACGTTGGCCAGTGCGGCGCACATGCCGCCCTGGGCAGCGCCGGTGTGGGAGCGCGTGGGGTACAGCTTGGTCAGTACTGCCGTATGGGCGCGCTGGCCGGATTCGATGGCCGCGCGCATACCGGCGCCACCTGCACCGACAATGACGACATCGTACTTATGGACCTGCATACTGGATGCTCTTTCTGTTGAACTGAAGTATTTCGCCGCTTCATGCCCGCGGCGAGGCAGCGGGACCGCGTTCTACGCGGCCCCGGTTACGGTGCCGGGCAGAACGACGGCAGCAGCTCGGCGCTGGCGTTGGCAGGGCACGGATCAAAGGTAAAAATCACCAGGGTGCCGAGCACGATGATGACGGCGGAGGCCACGTACAGGACCATCTTGAACCAGAAGCGGGTGCTGTCCTTTTCCGCGTAGTCCTCAATAATGGTGCGGACGCCGTTGGTGCCGTGCAGCATGGCCAGCCACAGCATGGCCAGGTCCCAGACCTGCCAGAACGGATCGGCCCACTTGCCGGCCACAAAGCCGAAGTTGATGGCGTGGACGCCTTCGCCCAACATCAGGTTGACGAACAAGTGGCCGAAAACAAGGACCACCAGGATGAGGCCGGAGAGCCGCATAAACAGCCAGGCGTACATCTCGAAGTTGCCCTTGCGCCCCTTGTTGCGCATGTACTCGGGGGCAATGCGGGCGCTGCGGGGGGCCTGGATTTCAGTGTTGACCGACATGACTTAGTGACCCCCGGTGAAAGCGAGCGTGAGGTGGCGGATGAGGAACGGAATCATGACGACGACCCAGAGGCCGACGACGCCCCACAGAAGCTTGGCCTGGTTCTTCGGGCCCTTCTTCCAGAAGTCGATCAGGATGACCCGCAGCCCGTTGAAGGCGTGGAAGACGATGGCTGCTACGAGACCAGCTTCCAAGACGGCCATGATGGGGTTCTTGTACGTGGCCATGACAGCGTCATAGGCGCCGGGCGACACCCGGACCAACGCGGTGTCGAGCACGTGTACCAAGAGAAAGAAAAAGATGGAGACGCCCGTGATGCGGTGTCCTACCCAAGACCACATGCCTTCACGGCCGCGGTATAAGGTCCCTGCTGGTGTCTTCGACACTGAATTACCCTCCCTGCGTCGCAGAGGCGCAGCGTGGCTTCCACGCAAGAGTTGACGCCGGTGCGAGAGCACTCTGTAGCTCAACACTAATCTAGGCTTCGCTGAGGGCTTATTCAATTTAGGAACCGGCCGGTGTGACCTTTTTAACAGCGATCGGGAAAATAGGGGCTCTTTGGCCGGATCCCCCGGAATTCCGGGCAGTTACGCAACTTAACCATGCCCTAATTACGTTTTTCTGATCTTGCTGCTGCGGATCGACCGCCCGCGGCGCCCGAAATCAGCCCCGGGATGGAGGCGTCCAGCTTTCCGGGGGATTACCGTGGAGAGGTGAACATTCAATTAGCAGGCCGCGGCGCGGCCGAGGAAGCCGTGCTGGATCGTTTCTATGCGGTGATCCCCGCCGGCGGTACCGGGACGCGGTTGTGGCCGCTGTCGCGGGCGGCTGCGCCGAAGTTCCTGCATGATCTGACCGGTTCCGGGTCCACACTGATCCGCGCGACCTACGCACGCTTGGAGCCGTTGTGCCACGGGCGGACACTGGTGGTCACCGGCAAGGTGCACCGCCAGGCGGTCTGCGACCAGCTGCCGGAACTGGAGGACGCCAACCTGGTGCTGGAACCGGAACCGAAGGACTCGGCAGCCGCGATCGGCCTGGCCGCGGCGATCCTGCACCGCCGCGACCCGGGGATCATTATGGGTTCGTTCGCCGCCGACCAAGTGATCGCCCCGGTGGAAGAATTCCAGCAGGCGGTGCGCGAGGCGGTGCATACCGCCGCCGAAGGCTACATCGTCACGATCGGGATCACCCCGACCCACCCGGCCACCGGCTTCGGCTACATCCGCTCCGCCGGGGCGTTGCAGGTGCCCGGGGCCCCGAACGCGCATGCGGTGGCCGAGTTCGTGGAGAAGCCCGACGAACAGGTCGCGCGCGGTTACCTGGCCACCGGCGAGTACTCGTGGAACGCGGGCATGTTCGTGGCCCCCGTCGACGTGCTGCTCAAGCACCTGGAGACCAACGAACCTGAACTCTTTGCCGGGCTGACCGATATCGCCGAGGCCTGGGACACGCCGCAACGCGGCGCGGTGATGCGCCGGGTCTGGCCCGGCCTGCCCAAGACAGCCATCGACTACGCGGTGGCCGAACCCGCGGCGGCCGCCGGCGACGTGGCGATGATCCCGGGATCCTTCTCGTGGGACGACGTGGGCGACTTCGCCGCCATCGGCCGGCTGAACACCGCCAGCGAAACATCCGGGCTGACGGTGCTCGGCGACGGGGCGAGGGTCTTCGCGGAGTCCGCCACCGGCGTCGTGGTTTCCGATACCAAGCGGGTCATTGCGCTGATCGGCATTGAGGACGTCGTCGTGGTCGATACCCCCGACGCACTGCTGGTCACCACCAAGGAACACGCGCAGAAGGTGAAGTCAGCCGTGGAACACCTCAGGGCCAGCGGCGACACCGACGTCCTCTAGGGGAACCGGAACCGGGGCAGCCGGCAAGAGTGACGCGGAAACGCCAGTGTCCGGCGCAGGTCCTCAGTGGGCAGGCGCGCAAGTCGCTAGAGTGCATGTGTGCAGAAGATTTCAGAAACTCCGACCGCCAATCTCAATATCGGCGTCTGGGCATCGCCACTGCTCGATGAACTGAGGCACTTCCGACGGGACCTGCACCAGCATCCTGAGCTGTCGCACAAGGAATTCCTCACCACGAAGAAGCTCGCGGCGCGATTGACGGCCGCAGGGCTGGAACCGCAACTGCTGGACGGCACCGGGCTCTTCGTGGATGTTGGCGAAGGTCCGCTCGCCATCGGCCTGCGCGCGGACATCGACGCGCTGCCGGTCCTGGAAGAAACCGGCCTGGAGTACGCCTCGGTCAACACCGGCATTAGCCATGCCTGCGGACACGACATCCACACCACGGTGATGCTCGGGGTAGCGCTGGTCCTGCGCAAACTCGACCTGGAAGGCGAGCTGCCGGCCCGCGTCCGGGTCATCTTCCAGCCGGCCGAGGAGACCATGCCAGGCGGGGCGCTGGCTGTCATTGAGCAGGGCGTTTTGAATGGCCTGCCACGCATCTTGGCCCTGCACTGCGACCCGCGGATCGACGTCGGATTGGTCGGCACCCGGATCGGCGCCATCACCTCCGCCTCCGACACCATCCGAATCCAGCTCAACGGACGCGGCGGGCATACCTCGCGCCCCCACTTGACCGAGGATCTGGTGTTCGCGCTGGCCGAGATTGCCGTCAGCGTTCCGGCGGTCATCAACCGGCGGATCGACGTCCGCAGCGCGGTCTCCTTGGTCTGGGGGCAGATCCAGGCCGGAGCAGCCCCGAACGCCATTCCGGCAGTTGGCTACATGGCCGGCACCATGCGCTGTCTCGACGGCGAAGCATGGCACGCCGCCGGGGAACTGGTGGACGAAGTGGTGAATCAGGTGGCGGCCCCCTTCGGCGTGGACGTGAAGCTGGAGCACACCCGCGGCGTGCCTCCGGTCATCAACACCGAGCGGGAGACCACGCTGATCGAAGCTGCGGCCCGGAGCGAGCTTGGCGAGGACGCCGTGACCTTGACGCCGCAGTCGATGGGCGGAGAGGACTTTGCCTGGATGACCCAGGAAGTGCCCGGGGCCATGATGCGGCTCGGGACCCGGACACCGGGTGGCGAAACCTTTGATCTGCATCGCGGCGACTACATTCCGGACGAGCACGCGATCGGCGTCGGCGTCCGGGTCATGGCCAAGGCGGCGACCTTGGCTGCACGCCGCCACCGGGACGTCGCCGCGGGAGCTACCCAAAAGTAACAACTTTTCAACAATCGCGGCGTGCCCGTCCTGATTCCATCGCCTGAGGCCCGTGGGCCCACTACTGTAAGCTCATCAACTGTGCACCTGCAGGCCAGGTGCTGTGTCACGCGGAGTACAAGGCAGGCGCCGCACATCTTGTGGAGCGACCATTGAACTGTTGGCGTGGGCAGACGTTCTTACATGGAGGATAATTGAAGACTTCACTGCGCAAGATTAAGCGCGGCACCGGCCTCTCCGCCGCAGTGCTAGGCGCATCCGCCCTGGTCTTGACCGGCTGCGGCGCTCCGCCGGCCGAGCAGGGCGGCAGCGGCAGTCCGGCGGCGGAAGCCACTGACTACCTGGGCTGCATCGTCTCCGACTCCGGCGGGTTCGACGACCGCTCGTTCAACCAGTCCAGCTACGAAGGCCTGAAGATGGCCGAAAAGGATCTGGGCATCAAGATCAAGGAAGCCGAATCCCAGGCCGAAACCGACTTTGGCCCGAACGTGGACGCCATGGTCCAGGCTGACTGCAAGATGATCCTGACGGTCGGCTTTTTGCTGGGCGACGTCACCAAGGAAGCAGCGGCAGACAATCCCGACACCCATTTCGCGATCGTCGACTATAACGACCCGGAGTTCAGTGACAACGTCAAGCCGATCGTCTACGACACCGCGCAGGCAGCCTTCCTGGCCGGCTACACGGCAGCAGCAACCAGCGAAACCGGCAAGGTAGCCACCTACGGCGGTATGAACATCCCCACCGTCACCATCTTCATGGACGGCTTCGCCGACGGCGTGGACTACTACAACAAGCAGAAGGACGCCAACGTAGAACTGCTGGGCTGGGACAAGAAGTCCCAGAACGGGACGTTCGTGGGCAACTTCGAGGATCAGGGCAAGGGCAAGACCAATACCCTGAACTTCATCAACGAAGGCGCCGACATCATCATGCCGGTGGCCGGGCCGGTTGGCCTCGGCACCTTGGACGCTGTGATCGAGGCCAACGCGGATGGCAAGGACGCCAAGGTCGTCTGGGTCGACTCGGACGGCTACGAGACCGCCGGCAAGGCAGAGGAATTCATCCTCACCTCCGTGATGAAGCTGATGGGCAACGCCGTCGAGGACGTCATCAAGACCGATACCGAGGGCAAGTTCGACAGCACCCCGTACATCGGCACCTTGGAGAACGGAGGCGTGGCCCTGGCCCCGTTCCACGACCTTGACGCTGCCGTTTCCAACGACACCAAGTCGGAACTGGAGACCATCAAGAAGTCGATCATCTCCGGCGACATCAAGGTCGAATCGAAGGCCAGCCCGCAGCAGTAAGCATGAAGCGGACCGCCGTTCTCCGCACCGGTCATCGGTGCCGAGGGCGGCGGTCCGTGCTGTCAGCGGCCGAATCGGTTTAGGCTAGGCACAGTTAAAGGCGCCGCCCGAAACCATGCCGGATGAGGACCGTCGTACCTACGGACAAAGAACAGGTGGGTTGGGGTTTGAAGCTCGAGCTCAAAGGAATCACCAAACGATTCGGTTCCCTGGTCGCCAACGACCACATTGACCTTGTGGTCCAGCCGGGACAGGTGCACAGCCTGCTCGGCGAAAACGGGGCCGGGAAGTCGACACTGATGAACGTCCTTTATGGGCTCTACGAGCCGACCGAAGGGCAGATCCTGGTGGACGACAAGCCGGTGACCTTCGACGGCCCCGGCGACGCCATGGCGGCCGGCATCGGCATGGTGCACCAGCACTTCATGCTCGTCCCGGTCTTCACCGTCGCGGAAAACGTGGCGCTGGGCAACGAAGCCACGAAGGCCGGCGGCATGCTGAACCTCGATGACACGCGGGCCCGGATCAGGGAAATTTCGGACCAGTACGGCTTCCAAGTGGACCCGGATGCCGTGATCGAGGACCTGCCGGTCGGCGTGCAGCAGCGCGTGGAGATCATCAAGGCCTTGGTCCGCGAAGCGGAAGTGCTGATCCTGGATGAGCCCACGGCCGTGCTCACGCCCAAGGAAACCGACGAACTGCTGGGCATCATGGGCCAGCTCAAAGCCGACGGCAAGGCAATCGTCTTCATTTCGCACAAGCTGCGCGAGGTCAAGGCCGTTTCCGACATCATCACGGTGATCCGCCGCGGCAAGGTGGTAGGCGATGCCCCGCCGTCGGCCTCCACCACGGAATTGGCGGAGATGATGGTGGGCCGGGCGGTCAGCCTGACGCTGAACAAGGAACCGGCGCTGCCTGGTGAAGAAACGTTCACCATCTCCGACCTCACGGTGCGTTCGGCCACCGGCCAGCGCGTGGTGGACGGCATCAGCTTCGGGATTGCCCGTGGCGAGATCATGGCGGTGGCCGGCGTGCAGGGCAACGGACAGACCGAGTTGACCGAGGCCATCCTTGGCTTACAGGACCATGTATCCGGCTCCATCCGGCTGGAGGGCCGCGAACTCGTCGGCAGGAGCGTCAAGGACATCATTGAGGCCGGGGTCGGCTTCGTGCCGGAGGACCGCAGCGTCGAAGGCCTGGTCGGTACCTTCTCCGTGGCGGAGAACCTCATTCTCAACCGTTATGACCAGCCGCCCTTTGCCCGCGGTCTGGCCATGAAGCCGGCCCTGATTGCCCAGAACGCCGAACAATACATCACGGAGTTCGACGTGCGGACGCAGTCGGCGGAAACCGCAGCGGGCACGCTTTCCGGCGGAAACCAGCAAAAGGTGGTGATGGCCCGGGAGCTGTCCAGGCCCCTGAAGCTCTTCATCGCCTCGCAGCCGACCCGAGGCGTCGACGTCGGCTCGATCGAGTTCCTGCACAAGCGGATCGTGGCAGAGCGCGACGTCGGCACGCCGGTGCTGATCGTGTCCACCGAACTGGACGAAGTGCTGGAGCTGGCCGACCGGATCGCGGTGCTCTACCAGGGCCGGCTGATGGGCATCGTTCCGGCCGGCACCTCGCGCGGCGAGCTGGGCCTGATGATGGCCGGGATGAACGCTGAAGAAGCCCAGGCGCAGCAGGCGCAGGCCGAAGCAGAACAGACAGACGTCGAAGGAGGCGAGGCATGAGCATGGACGAGTCCGGCGAGCAGGCCAGGAAGCGGTCGGGACGCGGCGGCAAGTCCGCAGTCGACGGCGACGAGCAGCGGCTCTTGGCTGCCGCTGAACTCGGCGATGGCACTCAGCCGCCGCCGGCGGTCCCGGCCTCGGAGGAGAGCCTGCACCCGGGGCTGCACGACCAGCAGACGGTGATCCAGCGGATCGTGACGGGCAATGCTCTGGTATCGGTCCTCGCCGTCGTGCTGGCGCTGATCGTCGGCGGTGTCCTGATCGCCTTCACCAACGAAGAAGTGGCCCGGACGTCCAGCTACTTCTTTTCCAGGCCGCAGGACATGCTGGTCGCGGCCTGGACAGCTTCATCCGAGGCCTACATTGCCCTCTTCCAAGGGGCGGTCTTCAATGCTGAGGGCTCCACGTTTACCCGGATGATCTACCCGCTGACCCAGACGCTGACCGTGGCAGCCCCACTGATCTGCGCCGGCTTGGGCGTGGCGTTGGCCTTCCGCGCCGGGCTGTTTAACATCGGCGCCCAGGGCCAGATCATCATCGGCGCCACCCTGGCCGCCTGGGTCGGCTTCAGCTGGCACCTGCCCGTGGGTCTGCATCTGCTGCTGGTCATCCTGGCCGGCATCGTGGGCGGCGCACTCTGGGGCGGCCTGGTTGGATTGTTGAAAGCCAAGACCGGCGCCCATGAGGTGATCGTGTCGATCATGCTCAATTATGTGGCCATCAACTTGGTGCTGTATCTGTTGACCGTTCCGGCATTCCAGCGGCCGGGCTCCACCAATCCGATCAGCCCCAAGCTGGACGAGACGGCCATGTACCCGCCGCTCTTCGGCGACGCCTTCCGGCTGCACTGGGGCTTCATTGTCGCCGTCCTCGCCACTGCCTTTGCCTGGTGGCTGCTCTACCGCTCGACCATCGGCTTCGAGTTGCGGGCCGTGGGTTCCAATCCACACGCCGCCCGCACCGCCGGCATCAGCGTGACCAAGGGCTACGTCCTAGTGATGGTGATTGCCGGTGCACTTGCCGGACTGGCCGGCACCGCCCAGGTGGCGGGCACCGAACAGGTGTTGACGGCGGGTGTGGCGGCCAGCTTCGGTTTCGATGCCATCACGGTGGCATTGCTGGGGCGTTCGACGCCGTGGGGAACGTTTGCGGCCGGCGTGCTGTTCGGTGCCTTCCGCGCCGGCGGCGTTACCATGCAGACCAATACCGGCACCGCGATCGACATTGTGCTGGTGGTCCAGTCCCTCATTGTCCTGTTCATCGCCGCCCCGCCGCTGGTCCGGGCCATCTTCCGGCTGCCTGAGCCGGGCAAGTTGACGGCGAAACCCCGCAAGACCGCAAGCACCGGAGGTGCAGCATGAGCACGGCTACTGCCACCGAACCGCTCCAGGGCTCAGCGCCCACGGACATTGTGCGGAATTGGAAGACCCCGGTCATCCTGGCCGTGCTCTCCGTCATGGGACTCCTGGTCTTCGCCATCGGCGCGCCGGACAACTCCGTCACCTTCCGGCTGTCGGCTTCCAATGATGCAGTGGTGTTGCCCGACATCGTGCTGTCGGCGGTTGTTACCGGTTGGGTCACCGCCATCCTGATGCTTGCCGCCGCCATCTGGTCGTTCCGACTGGTCCGGTCAGGGCGCAAGGTCCCCGGCTGGCTGGTGGCCGTGTTTGCCGTCCTCTTCATTATCGGTTTCCTGACCTGGGTGGTGGGCAGCGCCCGCACACCCAGCGTGGCCCTTTACGGGCTGCTGGCCGGATCCTTCACCTTGGCCGTGCCGCTGATCTTCGGGTCCCTCTCCGGCGTGCTCTGCGAACGATCCGGGGTGGTCAACATCGCCATCGAAGGGCAGTTGCTCTTCGGTGCGTTCTCCGCGGCGGTTGCCGGATCGCTCTCCGGCAACGCCTTCGTTGGACTGGCTGCAGCGGCTATCGGCGGTGTCTTGGTCTCGGCGGTACTGGCCGTGTTCAGCATCAAGTACATCGTCAACCAGGTGATTGTCGGCGTGGTGCTCAACGTGCTGGTCTCCGGCCTGACCGGATTCCTGTTTTCCACCGTACTTGCCGCCGATCCGGCCAGGTGGAACTCGCCGCCGCGCCTGCCCATCATCAGCATCCCGGTGCTGTCCGAGATTCCGGTCATCGGCCCCATCCTGTTTGAGCAGTCAGTGGTCGGCTACTTGATGTACATCGCGTTGGCCGTCATCTACGTGGGCCTGTTCCACACCAAGTGGGGCCTGCGCACCCGTGCCGTCGGTGAGCATCCGAAGGCCGCGGACACGCTGGGCGTGAAGGTCAACCGGATGCGGTTCATGAACGTTTTGCTGGCCGGCGTCGTTGCCGGTTTCGGCGGTGCTTTCTTTACCCTGGTTTTGGTTTCCAGCTTCGGCCGGGACATGACCGCCGGGCAGGGCTACATTGCGCTGGCGGCGCTGATCTTCGGCCGCTGGAACCCGCTCTATGCGTTCTTCGCCGCCCTGTTGTTCGGGTTTGCCACCAACCTGCAGTACGTGCTCAGCGCCCTCGGCTCCACGGTGCCGAACCAGTTCCTGGCCATGCTGCCCTACGTGGTGACTATCTTCGCGGTCGCCGGCTTGGTGGGCCGTGCCCGACCGCCGGCCGCCAGCGGTGTGCCGTACATCAAGGGTTAATCGATGGAACCGACGACGACTCAACCCGTTGACTGGGAGGCGCTCCGGCGGACGGCAGCGGATGCCATGCAGAAAGCCTACGTGCCGTATTCGGGGTTCCCGGTCGGCGCGGCGGCGCTGACCGACGACGGGCGAATGGTCTCCGGCTGCAACGTGGAAAACGCTTCCTATGGGCTGACCTTGTGCGCCGAATGTTCGCTGGTCAGCCAGCTGAACATGACCGGCGGCGGGAAACTGGCTGCCTTCAGCTGCGTGGACCGGGACGGCAATCCGTTGATGCCGTGCGGCCGGTGCCGGCAGCTGCTGTACGAGTTTCGGGCGCCGGGCATGCTGCTGATGACGCCGGTCGGCGTCAAGACGATGGACGAGGTGCTGCCGGACGCCTTCGGCCCGCAGCACCTGGCCTGATAAGCCGGGAACGGACCAAAGTGAGGATCAGGACATGACCGAAACATTCGACGCCGTGGACATCATCCGGATTAAGCGGGACAAGGGAAGACTGAGTCCCGAGCAGATCGCCTGGACCATCGATGCCTACACCCGCGGGGCCATCGCCGACGAGCAAATGTCCGCCCTGAACATGGCCATCCTGCTCAATGGCATGGACCGGGAGGAAATCTCGCACTGGACGACGGCGATGATCGCCTCCGGCGAGCGGATGGACTTCGCCTCACTCGGCAAGCCGACCGCGGATAAGCACTCCACCGGTGGCGTGGGGGACAAGATCACCCTTCCGCTGGCCCCGTTGGTGGCGGTCTTCGGCGTCGCCGTGCCGCAGCTGTCCGGACGCGGGCTGGGCCACACCGGCGGCACCTTGGACAAGCTCGAATCGATCCCGGGCTGGCGGGCCCTGCTCACCAATGACGAGATGATGAGCCAGTTGGCCGACGTCGGCGCGGTAATCTGCGCGGCCGGCTCCGGCCTGGCCCCCGCGGACAAGAAGCTCTACGCGCTGCGGGATGTGACCGGCACGGTCGAGGCGATCCCGCTGATTGCCTCCTCGATCATGAGCAAGAAGATCGCCGAAGGCACCGGCTCGCTGGTGCTGGATGTGAAGGTCGGCAGCGGGGCCTTCATGAAGGATGAGCGCAACGCCCGCGAACTGGCCGAAACCATGGTCACCCTGGGCAAGGACGCCGGCGTGAATACCGTGGCCCTGCTCACGGACATGAGCACCCCGCTGGGACTTACCGCAGGCAACGCCATTGAGGTCGAAGAATCGATGGAAGTGCTAGCCGGTGGCGGCCCGGAGGACGTGGTGGAACTGACGGTGAAGCTGGCCGAAGAGATGCTGCAGGCGGCCGGCGTTGCCGACGCCGACCCGGCGGCAGCGCTGAAGGACGGCCGGGCCATGGATGTCTGGAAGTCCATGATCCGCGCGCAGGGCGGAGACCCCGACGCCGGATTGCCGGTGGCCCGGGAATCCGAGGTTGTCTACGCGCCGGCAGACGGCGTGCTGGTCCAGCTGGACGCCCTGTCGGTGGGAGTGGCGGCCTGGCGGCTGGGGGCTGGACGTGCCCGCAAGGAGGACGCAGTCCAGGCCGGTGCCGGCGTGCGGCTGCACGCCAAGCCCGGTGCCACCGTCCGCGCCGGCGAACCGCTCATGACGCTGCTCACGGACACCCCCGATAGATTCGACCGGGCCAAGGACGCGCTGCGCGACGCCGTCGTTATTGCTCCCGAAGGCAGCCGGCCGGACCGCCGGCTGATCATTGACCGGATCGCTTAATCCGCGGCACCATGACAAACCCCTGAAACCCTGAGTGACCAGGACTGGGCCGAAGCCCTAGCTGCAAACAACTGGGGACAGCCTTTTATAGATTCGCTGGATAAACCTCTTCCCGGCCCTACCGCCTCCGGCTACGATGATGTCTGCGGCCGGAGCCAGGGGGAGGGCTCCGGCGCACTGCAGGGTCTGCGGCATGACCGTTGGGGCCCGGTCAGGGATCTACCCGATAGCGGCACCAAATGCGGCATGGCATCGTTGGACTTAGACATCCAGCGGACAGGAACACCTCGTGCAGACTTTTATGGACGCGCTCAGCGTCTTCATCATCGACGCAGCAGCACAATGGTGGATCTACCCACTGCTCCTGGCGCTCTGCCTGATCGACGGCATCTTTCCGCCGGTCCCCAGTGAATCGGTCGTCGTCGCGCTGGCCGCCATCGCCGTGTCGGCCGGAGCGCCCAACATCTGGCTGGTGGTTGCGGTAGCCGCGGTGGGCGCCATCGCCGGCGACAACATCGCATATTTGATCGGCCGCAGCATCGGCGCGGACCGTTTCCGCTGGATGCAGCGCCCACGCGTTGCCGCGGCCTTCGCCTGGGCACGCCGGGAACTGGACCGGCGCGGCGCCCTGCTGATCCTTGGGGCCCGCTACATTCCGGTGGGCCGCGTCGCGGTCAATATGACCGCTGGCGCCACCGGCTACAACCACCGCAAATTCGTCCTGTTCTCCGTGGTGGCCGGCTTCTCGTGGGCTTTGTACTCGGTGGGCATCGGGGCGTTGGCCGGCCAATGGTTCCATGACCACACCCTGCTGGCCGCGGGCCTGGCCATCGTACTGGCGCTGCTGCTGGGCCTGGTGATGGACCACGGTATGAAGCTGCTCAGCCGCCGCCACGCCGCGAGGTTGCGTGCGGCCGTTCCCGCCGCGCCCAGCAGTTCCGCGTCGGCGGGAGCCGGGCAGCAGGCCACCTCTGGCTACGGCACAGCAGGGAGTTCCGGCGCATCAGTCCACCGGCGCCACCCAGGCGACCAACCGCCGGAAACAGGTTCGCGCACGGTGCGTTTCGAGCCGCATGCGCCCGTGGCGGTGTCCTCGCGCAACCGCTCCACGGCCGCACTGGACGAATAAACACTGGACGAACGAACCGGCCGGCAGCAGCCGTACCGGTTCTGGCAGGCGACGTGCTCGCGTAAGGTGGTGCGTGTGACTGAGCCTGATTACTCCGAAGACACCGCAGCCGACATGGACATCGACATCCGCAGCCTGCCGAAGGTATCACTGCACGACCACCTGGACGGCGGCCTGCGTCCGGCCACGATCATCGAATTGGCCGCCGCCGTGGGTCATGAACTGCCCTCCACCGACCCGGTGGCACTGGGCGAGTGGTTCCGGGAGTCGGCAGACTCCGGCTCGCTGGTCCGCTACCTGGAAACCTTCGATCACACGGTCGCCGTCATGCAGACCAAAGAAGGCCTCTTCCGCGTGGCACAGGAGTTCGTGGAAGACCTGGCCGACGACGGCGTGGTCTACGGAGAGGTCCGCTGGGCACCGGAGCAGCACCTCGCCAAGGGCCTGACCTTGGACGAAGCTGTTGAAGCCGTCCAAGCCGGGCTGGACGCGGGCGTGGACGCCGTCGAGGCCAGCGGCCGGCCCATCCAGGTTGGCCAGTTGATTACTGCGATGCGGCACGCCGACCGCGCACAGGAGATCGCTGAACTTGCCGTCCGTCACCGGGACCGCGGCGCGGTCGGATTCGATATTGCCGGCGCTGAGGACGGCTTCCCGGCCTCGCGATTCAAGGACGCCTTCACCTACTTGGCCGAACACCAGTTCCCGGTCACTGTCCATGCGGGCGAGGCGGCCGGCGTGGACAGCATCGCGGATGCACTGGTCAGCGGCCGGGCGCTGCGGCTGGGCCACGGCGTGCGGATCGCCGAAGACATCCAGGTGGACTTCGGCCCGGACGAGGAGGACGGCGACGAGGTCGGGATGGTCACTCTGGGCCGGGTCGCCGCGTGGGTCCGCGACCGCGGCATCCCGCTGGAGTGCAGCCCGTCGTCCAACCTCCAGACCGGCGCCATCGCCGTTTTCGGCGACGGCATTGAAGCCCACCCGTTCGACTTGCTCTACCAGACCGGGTTCAAGGTCACGATCAACACGGACAACCGGCTGATGAGCGGGGTCACGCTCTCGGATGAGTACGAGTTGCTGGTGGAAACCTTCGACTACGATCTGGACGACCTGTTGGAGATCACGCTCAACGCCGCGGAAGCCGCCTTCCTGCCGCTGGAAGAGCGCGAGGCGCTCGTCGAGTACATCGGCGAGGGCTTCCGCAGCCAGCTGGACTGACCGCACCATGCCGCACGCCGGTCAGTCACCAGCAGCGGGACGGCGCTGGGAAAGCATGACGGCGGAGCCCGGCCCTGGTTGGGCGGTTCCCCGGCTGCTTGAGGTCGTGGCGCAGCTGCGCGAACACTGCCTGTGGACCGCCGCGCTGACGCATGAATCGCTCGTCGAGTACCTGGTCGAGGAGGCCCACGAGCTGGCCGAGGCGATTGAAACAGGCCACACCGGCCAGGCCGACGTGGCCGAGCTCAGGGGCGAACTGGCCGACGTGCTGTTCCAGGTGCTGCTGCATGCCCGGCTGCAGGAAGAACGCGGACATTTTGATTTCGACGCCGTGGCCGCTGCACTGACAGCCAAGCTCGTCCGGCGGAACCGGCACGTTTTCCGGCCGGACGGGTCCCTGCAGGAGACGTTTCCGGACACCATCGCCGAGATCGTGGCCAGCTACGACGACGTGAAGGCCGCAGAGAGGCCGGAGCGGACCACGCCGTTTGACGGCCTTCCGACGTCGCTGCCGGCGCTGACCCTGGCGGCGAAGTCCCTGGACCGGGCGGGCCGGGCCGGTTCCGCGGAACCGGCTGAGCCTGTCGGGGGCGGCCGGCTCGACGCCGCGCACGGCAGCCGGAGCTTTGAAGACGAGCCGGACCTGACCGAAGCTGAGGTGGGCGAGGCGCTGTTCGCCGTCGTCCGCCGCGCCGCGGCAGCCGGTGTTGACCCAGAACAGGCACTCCGGGCCGCCGTCCGGCGATTCCAGCAGCGCGTAACGGAAGAAAACCCCACAGGCTGATCTCGATTAGTCTTAAGCCGGACCTTGCGGCCGGCTGTTGCCTTGCCTGCAGACATTCCATCTTTCGTTCCAACGAACAGGAGCTACTCCATGGCGCTGATCGATGCCATCCACGCGCGTGAAATCCTTGATTCCCGCGGCAACCCCACCGTTGAAGTTGAGGTGCTGCTGTCCGACGGCTCGATGGGCCGCGCCGCAGTTCCGTCCGGCGCCTCCACCGGTGCTTTCGAGGCCGTCGAACGCCGTGACGGCGAGAAGGGCCGCTACCTGGGCAAAGGCGTCAGCCAGGCCGTGGCCGCCGTCCTGGACACCATCCAGCCGGCGCTGGTGGGCCTCGACGCCACCGACCAGCGGCTGATCGACCAGACCATGCTGGACCTGGACGGCACGTCCAACAAGTCCGATCTGGGCGCCAACTCCATTCTGGGTGTCTCGCTGGCCGTGGCCTCGGCAGCCGCCGAATCCGCCAACCTTCCGCTGTACAAGTACCTGGGCGGACCGAACGCCCACGTGCTGCCGGTGCCGCTGATGAACATCCTCAACGGAGGGTCGCACGCCGACTCCGACGTCGACATCCAGGAGTTCATGGTGGTGCCGCTGGGCGCCGCGACGTTCTCCGAGGGTCTGCGCTGGGGCGTGGAGGTCTACCACAGCCTGAAAGCCGTGCTGAAGGAGAAGGGCCTCTCCACGGGGCTGGGCGACGAGGGCGGATTCGCTCCGAACCTGCCCAGCAACCGGGCCGCCCTGGACCTGATCACCGAAGCGATCACCCGCGCCGGCTACACGCCGGGCACGGACATCGCCCTGGCCCTGGACGTGGCGTCCTCGGAGTTCTACCAGGACGGCGCCTACCAGTTCGAGGGCAAGTCGCTGACGGCGGCTGAAATGAGCGCCTACTACGGCCAGCTGGTGGCCGACTTCCCGCTGGTCTCCATCGAGGATCCGCTGGACGAATCCGACTGGGACGGCTGGGCAGCCTTGACCGCCGAGCTCGGCGACAAGGTGCAACTGGTGGGTGACGACCTGTTCGTCACCAACCCGGAGCGCCTGCAGCAGGGCATTGACGCCAAGACCGCCAACTCGCTGCTGGTCAAGGTCAACCAGATCGGGTCGCTGACCGAAACGCTGGAGGCCGTGGCCCTGGCCCAGCGCAACGGCTACACCACCATCACCTCGCACCGCTCCGGCGAAACCGAGGACACCACCATCGCCGACATCGCCGTGGCCACCAACGCGGGCCAGATCAAGACCGGCGCCCCGGCCCGTTCGGAGCGGGTGGCGAAGTACAACCAGCTGCTGCGGATCGAAGAAGAACTCGACGACGCGGCACGCTACGCCGGTCGCAGCGCTTTCCCGCGTTTCACGGCGTAGTTCGGCCCAACCCTCGGTAATGTCTTAAGCGGGGCCCGGCCGTCAGACGACGCCGGCCCCGCACGACAACCACGGTGAGGAGCCCAATGTCCACCCGACGCCCCAACATGCCGCGGGCCGGCCGCCCGGCCGGCGGCGGGCCTGCGCAGGGCAGCGGCCAGGGGGAGGGCAAGGGCGCCGACCGCCGGGAACCGGAAACAGGAAAAGTCATTCGGGCCGACTTCGGCCGAGCGGCGCCGGCTGCCGTGGCCCGGCCCGAGGCCGGCCCGCCGGGCACACCGGAGGCAGGACACCGCCGGAAACCCAAACCACCGTCAAAGCCCAAGCCGGCCCCGTCGGAAGCCCGTGCCGCCGAACGGCGGCAGCTGTCCGAGGGAATCAGGCAGCCGGACGAGCCGGCCGCGCGCCGGGAACTGCGGGAGCCGGACCGCGAAGTGCCTGCGGATGCCGTCCCGGTCCCGGCCAAGGCATTCTCCGGCCGACTGCTGGCGCTGGCGGTGGTCTTGGTCTCCATCACGGTGCTGCTGGCGCCGTCAGTGCGGGTTTTCATTGAGCAGCGGGCAGAACTGGCTGCCCTGCAGGCAGACATCGCCGCCAAAAAGGACTCCCATGAGCAGTTGACCAAGGAACTGGCCCGCTGGGACGACCCGGCCTACATCAAGCAACAGGCGCGGGATCGCATATTCTATGTAATGCCGGGGGAGAAGCGGTATATGGTCACCGGCGCGGAAGGACTGGGAGAGTCGGACGAACACTCATCCGCGACGGCGCCCGAGGACTTGCCGTGGGTCGACGCACTGTGGAATTCGATGACCCGGGCCGCCACGGACGCACCCGCCGAAGACTAACCGCCCGGCAGCCGCGGCTGCCGGATCACACGGCTTGCTGCCCGATGAACCGCAGCGCCAGGAAGGACTGAGCCATGAACGCCGCTCAGCGCACACCCACCCCCGAAGACCTCGATACGTTGAGCCGCCAGCTCGGCAGGCCGGTACGCGATGTCGTGGAAATCGGCGCACGCTGCGTCTGCGGAAACCCGCTGGTCGCCACGACCGCACCGCGGTTGGGCAACGGCATCCCGTTCCCCACCACGTACTACCTGACACACCCGGTCATCACCGCCGCCGTGTCCCGGCTGGAAGCGGCCGGGGTGATGGCGGAAATGACTGCGCGGCTGGAGAGCGATCCTGGACTGGCCGCAGCGTACCGGCGGGCCCATGAGGAGTACCTGGCTGCGCGCAATGAGGTGGGCCGCAGGGCCGGGATCGGGGAGGTGCCCGAGATCGCGGGTGTCTCGGCCGGCGGAATGCCCAGCAGGGTCAAGTGTCTGCACGTCCTGGTGGGCCATTCGCTGGCCGCGGGCCCGGGCGTGAATCCGCTGGGCGACGAAGCGCTTGAGGGCATCGCCGAGTGGTGGACGGCCGACCGCTGCTATTGCGCCGGGGCCTGGGACGTCGAAGGTGCCGCGCCCGCCCGCGATCTGAGCCGGCACACCCGGACCCAAGGCCTGCCGGCCGAGGAGCTGGCCGCGAAAAAGGCCAGGCGCTCCGGCGGCCAGGAATCCTCCGACGGCGGCGGCGCCGTCGAACCTCAAACGCCCGGCGCAGCCGGAGGAGCGGAGTCCTAGTGGCACGTGTCGGAGCCATCGATTGCGGGACTAACTCAATCCGCCTGCTGATTGCCGACGTTCAGGACGGTCGGGGGCTGAGGGATGTGGTCCGGGAGATGAAAATCGTGCGGCTGGGACAGGGGGTCGACGCTACCGGGGCGCTGGCTCCGGAAGCGCTGGAGCGGACGTTCGCCGCAGCAGAAGAATACGCCGTGCAACTGCGCCGCGAGGGCGTCGAAGGCCTGCGTTTTGTGGCCACCTCTGCCACGCGCGACGCTGCCAACCGGCAGGTTTTTGTTGACGGCATCCGCGACCGCCTCGGCGTGGAACCGGAGGTGATCAGCGGCCGCGAGGAGGCCGAGCTGTCCTTCGCCGGTGCCGCCAGTGTCCTGGCGCCGACGCCGGGCGAAAAGGTACTGGTGGTCGACCTCGGCGGCGGCAGCACGGAGTTCGTGCTGGGCAGCGCCGACGGGGTGCTGGCCGCGCTCAGCACGGATATGGGCTGCGTCCGTTTCACCGAGCGGTACCTGCGCTCGGACCCGCCCAGTGCGGCGGAGATTGCCGAAGCCGTTGCCGACGCCGAGCAGCATCTGACCCGCGTGCTGGACGAGGTCCCGCTGGCCGACGTCGACCGCTTGGTAGGAGTGGCCGGGTCCGTCACCACCGTCACCGCGCACGCTTTGCAATTGGACCAATACCGTTCCGACGCAATCCACGGGGCACGCTTGGACGGGGACCGATTGGATGCTGCCTGCACGTCGTTGCTGGAGATGACGCGGCAACAGCGAGCAGCGCTGCCGTATATGCATCCCGGCCGGGTGGACGTCATCGGCGCCGGAGCGCTCATCTGGCGCACCGTGTCTCGGCGGCTGAAGGCACTGACTGCTGGACGCGTGGACGGCGCCACGGCCAGCGAACACGATATTCTTGATGGAATCGCCCTGAGCGCCGCTACCCCGCCGCCCATCCACCGAGCCCCAGGGACCTAGACTGCTTACCGAAGGGACACCCATGCGCCACCGCGAAAGTGAACGGCCCAGCAGGCGCTCGTCCGCCGCGAAGGCCATGTCGCTGGGCTCGGCGATTGCGGTGCTCGCCTCGCTGATGCTGGCGGGACCCGCCCACGCCGATTCCACCCGGGACAAGGAATACTGGCTGGACTCTTACGGGATTCGCGCCGCTTGGAACGAATCGCAGGGTGAAGGCGTGAAAGTCGCGGTGATCGACAGCGGCGTTGACGGCACTCACCCGGACCTCAGGGGGGTCGTGGTGGGCGGCACGGACGCCTCCGGTTCGGGTGATGCCGACGGCCAGCGCGGCATCGGACAAACCCCCGAGCACGGCACCTTGGTGGCCACCCTGCTGGCCGGGCGCGGCCATGCCCCGGACGAAGACAAAAAGGACGACAAGAAGGACAAGAAGAAGGACAAAGAGTCCAAGCCCAAGGACAAGGGGATTGGTGCCGGCACCGATGGCGTGATCGGGGTGGCTCCCAAAGCGCAGATCCTGACCGCCTCCACCTGGCTCGGAACGCCAAATCCTTCCGGTGTCGGTGTTGACGAGCAGATCCCCGCGGCGGTCCGCTGGGCGGTGGACAACGGCGCACAGGTCATCAACATGTCGCTGACCAGTTCCAGCACCTCCTGGCCGGAGAGCTGGGACGCCGCTTTCCTGTACGCCGAACAGCACGACGTCGTTGTGGTTGCCGCCGCCGGAAACCGCTCGGGCGGAACCGAACAGTCGGGTGCTCCCGCCACCATTCCCGGCGTGCTGACTGTGGCCGGACTGAACCGCGACGGCGAAGCCAGCCAGGATGCCTCGGCACAGAGCATCGTCATCGGCGTTGCGGCGCCAGCCGAAGACCTGGTGGGAGGACTGCCCGGCGGCCTCTACGCCGACTGGTCCGGTACGTCCGGCGCCACCCCGCTGGTATCCGGCGTGGCGGCGCTGATCCGCTCCAAGTACCCGAACATGAGCGCGGCGCAGGTCATCAACCGCATCATCAGCACGGCCAAGGACTCCGGCGTGCCCGGGCATGACCCGATCTACGGCTACGGCATACTGAACGCTGAAGCGGCGCTGAATGCCGAAGTTCCCGAGGTAGCGGCGAACCCGCTCGGATCGATTGCCCAATGGATCACCGTGCACCGCCGCGGCCAAGTTGCTGCGCCGGAATCGCACTCTCCGGTGCAGTCCAAGGCGGCGGCGCCGGAGATTCCGGAACCGACCACCCCGGTGGCCGTTCCTCCGCGCACCGAGGACTCGGTACTGCCGGCCATCCTCGTCTTCTCGTTCGGCGCGCTGATCGCCGGTGTCCTGGGTCTGGGCGTAGTCCAGACCGTCCGGGCCCGCCGGGCCGCGCGCGGAACACAGGCCGTCGAGGACGCGGACACCGGCTTCATTCCGCCGATTCGGGACGGGAACCAGAAGCCGATCAAGCGCTGATTGTGCCCTCTTAGCTACTTCGTGAAAACTTTCACAAAAGGCGCTACACTTGAGCCATGGCACTCACTCCTGCTCTGTCCGATCGCCCGCGCGTCCTTGTGGTCGGCGGCGGCTACGTTGGTCTCTACGTCGCGCTGAAGCTCCAAAAAAAGGTTAAGCAGCACGGCGGCATCGTCACCTTGGTGGATCCGCTGCCCTACATGACCTACCAGCCGTTCCTGCCCGAAGTGGCCTCCGGCAGCATCGAAGCCCGGCATGCCGTGGTTAACCACCGCCAGCACCTGAAGGACACCGAACTGATCACCGGCAGGGTCACCTCCATCGACCATGCCGCCAAGAAGGCAGTGATCACCCCCGCGGCGGGCGAGGCTTTCGAGTTGGACTACCGCGACGTCGTTATTGCCGCCGGTGCCATCACCCGGACCTTCCCGATCCCGGGGCTGGCCGAAGTCGGCATTGGCCTGAAGACCATCGAAGAAGCCGTGGAACTGCGGAACAAGGTGCTCGAGCGGATAGAGACCGCCTCCCAGCTGCCGGCTGGGGCGGAACGGACCCGGGCACTGACGTTTGTTGGCGTCGGCGGTGGGTTCGCCGGCATTGAGGCCATGACCGAAATCGAGGATCTGGCCCGCGCTGCCGTCAGGAAGAACGGACGGCTGCGCCAGGAGGACCTGCGTTTCGTGCTGGTCGAGGCGATGGGCCGGATCATGCCCGAGGTTACCGAAGAGCAGGCCAAATGGGTCGTCGAGCACATGCGCTCACGCGGCATTGAGGTCATGCTCAATACCTCCCTGGCCAAGGCAGAGGGCGGCGTGCTGGAACTGATCAACATGCCGGACAAGACCCCGGCCGAAACCTTCGAGACCGACACCCTGCTGTGGACCGCCGGCGTGCAGGCGAATCCGGTGGCGCGCAGCTTTGGCTTCCCGCAGGACGAACGCGGCCGGATCAAGGCCGATGCCACCCTCCGGATCGTCGACGAGAACGGCCCGATTGACGGCGCCTGGACCGCTGGCGACGTCGCAGCCGTGCCGGATCTGACTGGCGGCGGGGTGGGCGGCTTCTGCGTACCGAATGCCCAGCATGCCATTCGCCAGGCCAAGCGGCTTGCCAAAAACCTCTACGCGGCCCGCTGGGGCGTGGGCAGCGTCAAGCAGTACAAGCACAAGAATCTGGGCGCCGTCGCCGGCTTCGGCCTCAACAAGGGCGTCGCCAAGATCATGGGCATCAAGCTCAAGGGCTGGCCGGCATGGATGGCCCACCGCGGCTACCACGGACTGGCCATGCCGACTGTGGAGCGCAAGATCCGCGTGATCTCGAATTGGTTCTGGACCATTTTCCTGGGCCGCGACACCACGCGCCTCGCTGATCTGCAGACGCCGTACCGCCAGTTCCGTGAGGCCGCTTCACCGCAGCCTCGCCCGCAGGCCGCCGCCGCTCCCAAGCCGGCAGCAGATGGCGAAGGCACCGGGTCGGAGAAGGAACTCGCTTCCACCGGCCGCTAACCACAAGCAGGCAGCAGGCCCGGCCACCGCACCGCGGTAGCCGGGCCTGCTGCTTTATGCCTGCAGTTGCGGCATGGAATGTTTTGGTGCTGCTCAGGACAGAACAGCCAGCGGACCGTCGCCGATCAGGGTCATCAGTACGCGCGGTTGCCTTGCCGGTACGCTGGCGTTGCGGCTGGGGCCCATCGCGGTGGCGCCGGATCCAGCATGGGGCGATCACTTCATGGCGCTTCTGCTGACAGCCCTCCCGCCAGCGGGTACTTTTACTTACGCTGAACCTTTCGGCCGCCTGTAGGGCGACACTAGGCTATCCAGTACCCTAGATAGGTGCAGAAACGTCCGGCCCCCGTAGTCCAATGGCAGAGACAACCGACTTAAAATCGGTCCAGTGTGGGTTCGAGTCCCACCGGGGGTACCAAATAGTGTGACGAGCGTTACAAGGATGTAATCGAAAACGCTTATTTTCAACAACAATTTCGACTAGTTTTCTCAGTAATCAGGAATACCTGGTAATCGCATCAAAGGTTCACAAACCTTTCGATCGAGGGGAAAACATACATGACTGCCACACGTAACGCAGTGCTTTTCGGCACCGGCGGCAACTCCGCGCGGGCGGGGAAGCTAGCCGCGCTCGGATTGGGGATCGCTTTGTTTGCCTCGGCCTGCGGCGGAGGGTCTTCCGCGCCGTCGGAGACTGGAGGGGGAGGGGCATCGGCGCCGGCGGGGGCATCGGGCCTGACATGTCCCGGACCCGGAGAGGACGGGGGGCCCACGAGCGGTTCAACCGGAAACCCGGCGGACGTCCCCAAGTCCAAGGGCTCCACTGATACGCCGCTGAAAATCGGAACGCTGCTGCCGACAACCGGAACTCTGGCCTTCCTGGGCCCGCCGGAAATCGCAGGCGTCAAGCTGGCCGTGGACAAGATCAACGAAGCCGGCGGCGTGCTTGGCAAAGACGTGGAGACCGTGCAGCGCGACTCCGGCGACACCACCACCGACATTGCAACGCAGTCGGTGACCGACCTGCTCAGTGAAAAGGTCAATGCGATTGTGGGAGCGGCGTCCTCGGGTGTTTCCTTCACCGTGATCAACCAGATCACCGGCGCGGGCGTTCTACAGATTTCACCGGCGAATACGTCGCCGGACTTCACCACCTGGGATGACAAGGGCCTGTACTGGCGGACTGCTCCTTCCGATGTCCTGCAGGGACGCACGCTCGGCAGCTACATGGTGACCTGCGGCGCCCAGACGCTCGGCATGATCGTGCTGAACGATGCCTACGGAACCGGTTTGGCGGACAACGTCAAGCAGGCCTTCGAAGGTGCCGGCGGCCAGGTTGTGGCAACCGAGATGTTCAACGAGGGCGATTCGCAGTTCAGCTCGCAGGTCGATGCCGTGGTCAACGCCAAGCCCGACGCCTACGCGCTGATTACCTTCGACCAGATCAAGTCGATTGCACCGTTGCTGCTGTCCAAGGGCGTCAAGCCCGACCAGATGTTCTTGGTGGACGGCAACACCTCGGACCTGAGCAAGGAGCTTGACGCGGGCGCCATGGCCGGGGCACAGGGTACGATTCCCGGCACCTTCGCCAAGGATGAATTCCAGGCGCAACTGGCGACGGTCGACGACAAGCTCAACTCCTACTCCTACGCAGGCGAGTCCTACGATGCGGTGAACCTCGTGGCGCTGGCCGCCGAGGCAGCCGGCAGCACCAAGGGCACGGACATCGCCAAGGAGATGCAGGCTGTGTCCGCGGACGGTGAGAAGTGCTACGACTTCGCCGGTTGCGTGACGCTGCTGCGCGACGGCAAGGACATCGATTACGACGGCATCTCCGGACCGATTACCTTCGACAAGAACGGTGACCCGACCGAGGCCTACATCGGTATCTACCAGTACGACAAGACCAACGTACCGAAGCCGAAGCTTGAGGAGTTCGGCAAGCTGTAGGCCGTTCCGCACCACCCGCACACGCAGAGGGTTCCAGCCGCCGGTTGGGGCCCTCTGTCGCGCGGGCCTACGGCCGCCACATCAGCAGCCTATGGAAGCCACATCAGGACGCGGAAGCGGCGCCGCGCGGTCGCTCCAACACTGCAGAAGGACCGACCAACGTAGGCACATCGATCGGGCCAACGACGGCGGCGCCCGCCCCGTGGAGGGCAGGCGCCGTCGTCGTCCGTGGCCGGTTGGAGATGCTCAGGCAGTGTCCGCCAGGGTGCCGAGATAGAGCTGGATGACCTTTGGATCCTTGAGCAGTTCGCGGCCGGTGCCGGTGTATGCGTCCTTGCCCTGGTCCAGGACGTAGCCACGGTCGCAGATCTGCAGGCAGCGGCGTGCGTTCTGTTCCACCATGATCACCGAGACACCCGCCCGGTTGATCTCGTGCACCCGCAGGAACGTCTCGTCCTGCTTCACCGGGGAGAGGCCGGCCGAGGGCTCGTCCAAAAGCAACACCGCCGGGTTCATCATCAGCGCCCGCCCCATGGCCACCATCTGGCGTTCGCCACCGGAGAGCGAGCCGGCCCGCTGTGCGCGGCGCTTGGCCAGGTCGGGGAAGATGCCGGCGACAAAGTCGAAGCGCTCCTTGAAGTCCTTAGGGCGCTGGAACATGCCCATTTCCATGTTTTCTTCAATGGTCAGCGCGGAAAAGACGTTGTTGGTCTGCGGAACGAACCCGATGCCGCGGCTGACCAGCTTATTGGCTTTCAGCCCCGTCAGGTCCTGACCGCGGACCACAACCGTGCCGGAATGCACCTTGACCAAACCGAACATTGCCTTAAGCAGTGTTGACTTGCCGGCGCCGTTCGGACCGATGATGCCGATCAATTCGCCTTGGCGGGCTTCGATGCTGCAGCCGTTGAGGATGTTGACGCCGGGCAGGTAACCGGCCACCAAATCCCGCACGACGACCACCTGTTCCCCCGCCCCCACAGTGGTCGGGCTTGTCTCTGCCCGGTGCGCGTTCATGCCTGGTCCTTCCTGTTCGGGTCTTGGTCGGCTTCGGGGGCCTCATCCGTGCTCGAATCGTGCTCGCTGATGTGGCTGCCGAGGACGCCCTCGTCAGCCGTGCCCACGACCGACTCCGCATCTTGGGCGAGTTCCTCCGCGAGCGCTTCGACCCCTTCCGCGTCGCCAAGGTCGACGTCGTGGTGGGCGCCCAAATAGGCGTCAATCACGGCGGGGTCCTTCATGACGACGCCGGGCGGGCCTTCTGCCACGATCCGGCCTTCGGCCATGACCACCACCCAATCCGCAATGTGGCGGACCATATGCATGTCGTGTTCGACGAACAGCACGGTCATTCCCTCGGCCTTGAGGTTCCTGACATGCTCCAGCAGAGACTGGGTCAGGGCCGGGTTCACACCGGCCATCGGCTCGTCCAGCATGACCAGCTTGGGCCGGACCATCAGCGCCCGCGCCATTTCCAGCAGTTTGCGCTGGCCACCCGAGAGCGACGCTGCGTAGTCGTCGCGTTTGGCGTCCAGCTTGAATTTCACCAGCAGATCCTCTGCCTGCTCGGTGATTTCACTTTCCCTGGGTCCCCAAATTTTCTTGAAAAGGGCCTTGAACAGGTTCTCGCCGGACTGCTCCGTGGCCCCCAGGCGCATGTTTTCGATGACGGTTAGCTTGCCCATGACCTTGGTCAGCTGGAACGTGCGGACCATACCCATCCGGGCCACTTTATAGGATGGCACGCCTGCCAGTGAGTGGCCTTCGAACGACCACTCACCGGTCTGCGGGATGTCGAATCCGGTGAGCAGGTTGAACAGAGTGGTCTTGCCGGCGCCGTTTGGCCCGATCAGCGCCGTAATTTGGTGCCGAGGGATCTCCAGATACTCCACGTCCACGGCGTTGACACCGCCGAACTGGCGCGTGACGTCCTTGGCCACGAGGATAGGATCGCGCTTGCGGCAGCCGGGACCCGGATTGTCGGCAGCGATGGGGCGCGTGTCGGTCATGTAATCGTTCTGCACGGGTTCCTGGTTCGGGGCGGTGCCGGCGCCTGCCGCGATGCCGTCTTGTTCGCTCATGCGAATACCAGCTCTTTCTTGTTGCCCAGCACCCCTTGGGGCCTGAAGATCATCAACAGCATCAACGCGACACCGACCAGGATGTAACGCAGCTGACCGGCCTGGGTGGTGGTGAGGAAGGTGATGTAGCCCGCCTCGATGGCTCCGTAGAGCAGCCCCTGGGTCAGCGAGAGCACTACCCAAAAGATCATGGCGCCGACGACGGGGCCGAGGACAGTGGCCATGCCGCCCAGCAGCAAGCACGTCCAGAGGAAGAACGTCAGTTCCGTCTGGTAGTTGGCAGGCTGGACAGCTCCACGGGGGAGCGTGAAGATCATCCCCGCAAAGGTTCCCAGCAGGCCGCCGAAAATCAGCGACTGCATCTTGTATGAGTACACGTTTTTGCCCAAGGAGCGCACTGCGTTCTCGTCTTCGCGGATGCCTTTCAAGATCCGGCCCCAGGGGCTACGCATCAGCAGGAACACCAGCAGGCAGCAGAGGGCAACCAAGGTCCAGGCAACCACCCGGATCCAGAGGTCCCGCTCGTTCATGCTCGTCAGACCGAAGTTGTAGATGCCCACTGGGAACGGGTTCATAGCGTAGAACCCGCCTTCAAACGCGGCCAACCCGTTGGCCGAACCGGTGATTTCGGTCAGTTCGTTGGTGGTGACCACATAGCGGATGATCTCGGCGGCGGCGATCGTGACAATGGCCAGATAATCGGCACGCAATCGCAGGGTAGGGATGCCCAAGAGCAATGCAAAGAGCACCGATCCGACGACCGCTATCAAGACGCCGACCACGAACGGGACATCCCACAGCAGGGTCGGTATGGCGAAGCCGTAGGCGCCGATGGCCATGAAACCGGCTTGCCCGAAGTTCAGCAGTCCGGTAAAGCCAAAATGGACTGCCAGGCCCAGGGAAGCCAGGGCGTAGGCGGCCGTTGTCGGGCTGACAATCTCGCCGAGTGCGTTGGTCAATATATTGAGGAAATCCATGGTGTTGCCTCCTAACCCACACGCTCTCGACGGCCCAGGATTCCCTGTGGCCGGAACAGCAGGACGACGATCATGATCAGCAGGGCGCCGACGTACTTCAGGTCTGCTACGAGCCAGAGCGTCGACAATTCGACGAACAGTCCGACGAGGACCGAACCAACCAGGGCCCCGAACACGGTGCCCAATCCGCCCAAAATGACGCCGGCAAAGACGAGCAGCAGGATTTGCTGACCCATATTGAAGGTGACCCCGGGGCGGTAGTAGGCCCACAGAATGCCGCCGAGGGCAGCCAGCACGCCGCCCACTGTCCAGACAATCCTGATGACTCGGTCAACGTCGATGCCGGAGGCGGCGGCAAGCGCGGGGTTGTCGGCAACGGCTCGGGTTGCCTTGCCCAGACGGGTCTTGAGCAGCAGCATGGCGATCAGGACGATCACCACCAGACTGATAATCAGCGAGAGCAGCGTGTTGCGGCTGATGGAGATGACGCCAAGCTCCAAGATGGGGCTGCTGGCCCCGGGAAGCTGTTGAGTGGCGCCACCGAAAAAGAACAAGATCGTGTAGCGCGCGGCCAGCGCCAATCCGATGCTGATGATCATCATGGGGATCAGCGCGGTACCCCGGCGCCGCAGCGGCTTCCAGAGCCCACCATCCTGAACCCAGCCAAAGGCCCCGCCCAAGACGACACCCAGCAGCATCGCCAACCAGATGGGAAAGCCTGCCACAGCGAATCCGAACATCAGGACGGCCCCGAGCGTGACCATCTCGCCATGGGCGAAGTTGGTCAGGCCGGTAGTGCCGTAGATCAGCGACAAACCCACCGATGCCAAGGCCAGCAGCAGACCGAAGCTCAAGCCTGCAATCAGCCGTTCGACGAAAATCTCGCCGAAACTGGCGCTCTGCACCACAATTCCCTCGCCCAGCGGGAAGACGGCGGCGGCATTAGACGTGTTGGTCAAGTTGACTTCGCGCGGATTGGGCGTGCCCTTGGCAAGGTTCACTCCCTCCGGGAGGGTGGAGACGTCCACCTCGACTTGGTACTTTCCCTGAACCGGAACTCCAATAGACCAGGTACCGTTTTCTCCCGTGGTCGCCTCGCCGCTGAACCCTTCCCCTGTCGCCGTGATCTTCACTCCGGCGACCGGACCGTCGGTGTTTCGCAAGACACCGCTGATCCTGTAGCGGGACGGTTCCGCAGGCGCCGACGTCGCAGGTGTTGCCTCTGGTGAGGTGGTCGAAGCCAGTGAGGGGGGAGCGGACAGCAGGATCCCCATGGTGATCGCCATTAAGGCGAGTAGCGTCCCCAATGGCCGAACAAGCTTCGGCATCGCTATCAAAATATGAACCTCCACAGTGTGGGGTGGTCCGCCGTTTCACCGGCGGACACTGACAGCGCCTGTGACAAGAATCACTGACGTGTCGTTTATGTTACCTGCGCCACAGGTGGGCGGGTGGCACGTTCTATCGCGATCAGGTAACAACTGTGAAGCACTTGTTAAGCGAAGGTAAATCGTTGGGGCACCAAAGAACAGGCTGGCTACAGGGAAGGTAGCAGCGCCACAGACAGCAACTGCCGGAGGGGCGCTACAGGTAGAGACCGGTGCTGCTGTCGGCTTCCTCTGGCTGGGATACCGCGTGGATGTCGCGTTCGCGGAGGAGGGTGTAGTCGGCCGCATTGACCTCGACTTCCGCACGGTCTTCAGGATCGAAGAGCACCCGGTCGCCGACTGCAACTTGGCGAACCTGCGGGCCCGCTGCTACTACCTCGGCCCACGCCAGGCGCTTGCCCATCACTGCGGTGGCGGGAATGACAATTCCGGAGGATGAACGGCGCTCGCTGCTGTCCTGGTCCGGGGCCACCAGAATGCGGTCATGGAGCATCCGTAGGGGCAGTTTGTCCGGAGCGGAGGAGCGGGGCTTGTTGGAAGGACTGCGGGAAGTCACCGCAGCATTCTACCCGCGGCGGGCTTCGCCCGGAGCCGCCGCATCCTGCCTCAGGGCTGGGCACGGAAGACTTCCTCGGCACGTTGTGGAATTTTCCGCCGTGCCGATCGTTGGCATTGGTAGTGTAATCAATAGCTCGCCCCCCTGACGATGGAGGACAACAAGATGGCAATCGGAGGAAATCCGGTTTTCAACAACCCGAAGGTGTTCCGCGGTTCACCAGCTGGATCTGCCGCAGCCGGTTCAACCGCACTGGCCGGACAGACACAGCTGACCAGCCAGCAACTGCAGGACCTGTACAACCAGCCGTCTGCCGGCCCGGCCCAGACCGGCCGGATGACGTACGACGACGTCATCTTCAAGACACTCGCTTGCCTGTCCCTGGTGGTCGTAGGCGGTGCCATTGGCTGGATGTTCCCGATCCTGATGATCCCGGGCATGATTGTCGGGCTGGTTCTTGGCCTGGTCAACGCCTTCAAGAAGGAACCGTCCAAGGGGCTGATCCTCGCCTATGCCGCTGCCGAAGGTTTGTTCGTCGGCGGGCTGTCCATGGTCATCGACGGAATGTACCCGGGTGTCGCCCCGCAGGCCGTGCTCGGCACCGTGTGCGTCTTCGCCGTCACCTTGGCCCTGTTCAAGAGCGGCAAGGTCCGTGCCACCCCGAAGGCGATGCGCTTCTTCATGATCGCGCTGATGGGCTACGCACTCTTCTCGCTGGTGAACCTGGGCCTGATGTGGTTCGGCGTGCTGGATAACCAGTGGGGCATGCGCGGCTATGAGATCAACATCATGGGCATTGGCATCCCGCTGGGTGTCCTCATCGGTTTGCTCGCCATCGGCTTGGCTGCCTTCTCGCTGATCGTCGACTTCACCTCGATCGAGCAAGGCGTCAAGCAGGGCGTGGACCGCAAGTACTCCTGGACGGCGGCCTTCGGCCTGACCGTGACCTTGATTTGGCTGTACGTGGAGATCCTGCGCCTGCTCGCCATCCTGCGCGGCGACGAATAATTCTGCTGATCTTCCAACCGACCCCGGCCTAGCGCCGGGGTCGGTTGTTTAAGCGTCACCCGGTACGGTGTAACTTATGACGCGCGAGCGCACCGCAGCAGCCAGCGGAGAACAGTTTGAACTACGGCGTGCCGGATCCCGGGCCGTGATTGCCGAGCTCGCCGGCAGCCTGCGGCTGTTCGAAAAGCACGGTGTGCAGCTGACCGAGACCTACGACGACGATCGGATCCCGCCCTCGGCCTGCGGCATCCTGCTAGCGCCGTGGCCCAATCGGGTGGCCGAAGGCCGCTGGACTCTTGACGGCACCGTCCAGCAACTGGACATCACGGAGCCGGCCCGCGGTCACGCCATCCATGGGCTGCTCCGCAATACCGGCTACCGGCTTATTGAACGCAGCGAGTCCATGGTGGTGCTGCGGGCAGAGATCTTCCCGCAGCATGGATATCCCTTCCGGCTCAGTCATCTTGGAGAGTACTCCTTGGACGATGCCGGCGATCTGACCGTGCGGCAGCAGCTGCTGAACCTGTCCGGTGCGGCGGCACCGGTGGCGCTGGGCGCCCATCCTTTCCTGCGGTTGGGAGACGAACCTGCCGACCGGCTGACGTTGACCGTGCCCGCCGCACGGTTCTTTCCGGCGGATCCGCAGACCAAGATTCCAACGGCAGAAGCTCCGGTCGACGAGCATACCGATCTCCGCCAAGGCGCCCGGGTGGCGGATCTGGCGATGGACCGGGCCTACACCGGACTGTTCGCCGGGCCCGACGGCCGCGTGGTGAGCACCTTGTCTTCGGATAACGGGTCGATGGTCGGGCTGTGGCAGGCTGAAGCATTCCAGTACGTGCATGTCTTTGTCACCTCAAAGTATCCGGGCCGGGCGTGCGCGGTGGCGGTAGAACCGATGACGGCGCCGGCGGATAGCTTCAATTCCGGCACCGGGCTGACATGGCTGCAACCCGGCGGTTCGTTCGGCGGCAGCTGGGGGATTACGGCGCGGCTTCACTGAACACATGTCTGGGTGACAATATGAAACTATTGGCTTTATGAACCGGCCATTCCCCGAAAACCGTCCGCTGCCGGCGGGACGATCGGCGGGCACCGACAACCGGCACCACGTCCGCGAGGACGTGCCCTATGCGCTGCGAATCAGCGCGGCGTGGGCCTGGCGGGTAGGCCTGATCCTGGTTGTCGGCGGACTCTTGGTCTGGCTGCTCAGCTTCGTCTCGCTGCTCATCATCCCGCTGATGGTCGCGGCCCTGATCGCCGCCCTGATTTCGCCCGTGGTCCGGTTCCTGCGCAAGGCCAAGGTGCCCAAGAGCCTGGCCGTGGCCATCACCATTCTCGGTTTCCTCGGGTTGATCGGCGGCGCTCTCTCCCTGGTCGGCCGCCAGCTCTACATCGGTTTCAGCGAACTGTGGGACCAGGTGCTGCAAGGAATCGGCCAGGTCCAAGGCTGGCTGACCGACGGGCCGCTCCGCCTGACCAACGAACAACTCAACTCCTACCTGAACGAAGGCTTGCAGCAACTGCAGAGCAACAGCAGCGCGATCTTTTCCAGCGCCCTCAGCGTGGGGTCCACCGCCGGGCACCTGTTCACCGGTCTGCTGCTGACCATCTTCGCGCTGATCTTCTTCCTTCACGACGGCGACCGGATCTGGCGTTTCGTGGTGGGCCTGTTGCCCAAGAAGGCCCGGGCGGCCGGCAACGGTGCAGGCCGCAAGGGCTGGACATCGATGGTGCAGTATATCCGGGTCCAAATGTTCGTTGCCTTTGTCGACGCGGTCGGTATTGGTGCCGGCGCGGCCATTATCGGTGTGCCGCTGGCGCTGCCGCTCGGCGTGCTGGTCTTCCTTGGCTCGTTTATCCCGATCATCGGCGCGCTGGTGACCGGGTTTGTCGCCGTGCTCCTGGCACTGGTGGCCAACGGCTGGGTCAACGCACTCATCATGCTCGCCATTGTGCTTGGCGTGCAGCAGCTTGAGGGGCATGTGCTGCAGCCACTGGTCATGGGTAAAGCCGTGTCGCTGCATCCGCTGGCAGTTGTGCTTGCCGTGGCCGGCGGCTCGATGGTCGCCGGAATCGCCGGCGCACTGTTTGCCGTGCCTTTGCTTGCGATCCTCAACTCCGTCGTCAGGTACATCGCCGCCCGGGGGTGGGAAACAGACCAGGCACTGGGGGCGCCTCCTCCCGTGGAAGAGCCCTACATGGCGCCTGAACCGGCGCTGGCTTCGGCCGGTCCAGGCAACCCGCCCGAGGCCTTAGAACAGGAATCCGTCCGCCGACGCCGCGTCCAGCTGCGCAGAAAAGAGTCCGACAAGTGACAGCCACCACCCAACTACCCGTCACGCTTGATGACGTCCAGGCAGCACGGAAGATCCTCGATGGGGTCATCGCCAAGACGCCGATCGAACAATCCCGCGCGCTGGGCCGGATGGTCGGTTCCGATGTCTTCTTTAAATGTGAGAATTTGCAGCGCGCCGGTTCCTTCAAGGTCCGCGGCGCCTATGTGCGCATGGCCGGGCTGACAGACGAGGAGAAGGCACGCGGTGTCGTTGCCGCCTCCGCCGGAAACCACGCCCAGGGCGTGGCGGTGGCTGCGGCCCGGCTGGGAATCAAGGCGCGGATTTTCATGCCGATGGGAGTAGCCCTGCCCAAGCTGGCAGCCACCCGAGGCCATGGCGCGGAAGTGGTCCTGCACGGCCACAACGTGGATGAAGCACTCGCCGAAGCCAAACGCTTCGCGGAGGAATCCGGCGCCGTGTTCGTTCACCCTTTCGACAGCCCGGAGATTATCGCCGGCCAGGGCACACTCGGATTGGAGATCTTGGAACAAGTTCCCAACGTCGACACCATCGTCATGGGCGTCGGCGGCGGCGGGCTGCTGGCCGGAGTGGCCACCGCGGTCAAGGCTAGGGCCAAGGAGCTGGGCCGGGAAATCAAGGTCATCGGGGTGCAGGCAGAAAATGCGGCAGCCTATCCGCCGTCGCTGGCCGCCGACGCGCTGGTGCCGCTGCAGAGGGTGTCTACCATGGCCGACGGCATCGCCGTGGGCCGCCCCGGCCAGCTGCCCTTTTCGATCATCAGGGAACTGGTCGACGACGTGGTCACCGTCAGCGAAGACGCCCTGGCCCGCGCACTGATCTTCTTGATCGAACGGTCCAAGCTGGTGGTCGAACCGGCCGGCGCCGTCGGCGTGGCCGCGCTGATGGAAGGCGTCATCCCGAATCCCGGAACCACGGCGGTCATCCTTTCCGGTGGAAATATCGATCCCATGCTGATGCTGAAGGTCATCCAGCGAGGTCTGTATGCCTCCGGCCGTTTCATGTCCGTGCGGATCATGCTCGATGACCGGCCCGGTTCACTGGCCCAGATTTCGCGGATCATCGCGGAATCGGACGCCAACGTCACCCGTGTGGACCACACAAGGATCGGCGGCTCCATCAGCATGGGTGACGTTGCCATCACCATCGACATCGAGACCAAGGGGCACGAGCACTGCGAACAGGTGCTCGGCAGCCTCCGCGCCGAGGGCTTCCAGCCCGTCGTCGTCCACTGACCCATGCCCGGCAGCCGTGCCCTGCGCCCAGCCCAAGCTCTGGCCGGAGCTGGGGTGTTTGCGGTGCTGCTCTGGGTGGTCTTCCTGGCCAACGTGGCTGCCGGCGGCTACTTCAGCCTGCTGCTGGGGATTGACCCCCGGCAGGTTGACGGGCTCGACGGTGTCCTGTTCGCCCCGCTGCTGCATGCAGATACCGGCCACTTGTTGAGCAACACGCTCCCGCTGCTGGTACTTGCGTTCCTGACGCTGCTGGAAGGAATCCGGCGGTTCCTGGTGGTGCTCGCGTGCAGTTGGCTGGCCTCGGGGATAGGGGTCTGGCTGATGGGTGCCGGACTAACGATCGGCGCCTCGGGCGTAGTCTTCGGGCTGCTGGCCTACCTGCTGGTCCGCGGCTTCTACAACCACAGCTGGCGGCAGATCCTGCTGGCAGCGGTCATCTTCGCTTTCTACGGCTCGGTACTGTGGGGCGTGCTGCCGACGGCGATGCCCGGCATTTCCTGGCAGGCGCACCTTTTCGGGGCAGCCGGCGGAGTGGTCGCCGCCGTGCTGCTGCGCAGACGCAGGCCTTACGTCGGCTGACCGCCCCGGCTGCCACCGCGGATTGCAGGCCGCGGGCCAGCGCACCAAATACGACGAAGGCGGGTTCCCGCAGGAACCCGCCTTCGCCATAAGCGCTGTGCGTGATCAGCCGGTGTAAGGCGTGGCCGAGATGATTTCCACCGAGATCTGCTTGCCGTTCGGGGCAGCATACGTTGTGGATTCTCCCACCCGCAGGCCGTGGATGGCCGCGCCGAGCGGGGACTTCTCGCTGTACACGTCCAGGTCTGATTCCCCGGCAACTTCACGGCTGCCCAGCAGGAAACGCTCCGCGTCGCCGGCGATTTTTGCCTCGATGACCATGCCTGGCTCGACGACGCCGTCGTCTGCCGGCGCTTCACCCACGTGGGCGTTCCGCAGCAGATCAGTGAGCTGGCGGATGCGGGCTTCGGCCTTGCCCTGCTCTTCCTTGGCGGCATGGTAGCCACCGTTCTCCTTGAGGTCCCCTTCGGAGCGGGCCTGTTCAATGCGGTCAACGATCTCTGCCCGGCCGGGGCCTGAAAGGTGATCCAGTTCAGCCTTCAGGCGGTCGTAGGCTTCCTGAGTGAGCCAGGCGACAGGTGCGCTGGAAGTGGACACGTAGTTCTCCTTAGTTGCTGCCGAAACCGCTGGACGCGGTTCCGGCACGGTGGCACTTTGCACAAAAGGCCGCCATGCCGGCGGCCACTTGATGCAAAGACCCCGCCGTGTTGGTGAACCATTTCGTTCTGGGATGTCCCAGTTCACCAGCTAGGCGGGGTGGAATGTATTTGCTCAATTGTAGTCAGCCGCCGCCGGTTTTCCCAATAACTAGGATGCAAAGGATGTTTTCCCTCGGTTCTGGGGAAGGTGCGGCCCGTCTGGTGGACCTGATGGGCGCAGTCCCGCGGCGACCGCTGCGTCAGCTGTTGGCGTCCTCGGCCCAGCAACTGTCCACACCGCCGGAGACGGCCATGGACTCGGTCCGGAGCTGGACCCGTTGCACTGTGGTCCCCTCGGTGGCTTCATCGGCGGGACCGATCGTTGCGACCTTCCAGCCAACGACGGCGTAATTGTCGTTCAAGGCCTTGACGGCACACTGGACGGTGACCCCCGGGTCCTTGGTGAGTTGGAAATCCACCGTCATGTGTCCTGCGTCGGCCACGGCAAAGCCAACGTCCTTGCTCTCAATCTGTGGTCCGCTCTGGCCCAGGGCGAAAAAGCCCGCGCTGACAACGGCGACCCCGAGGGCGCCTCCAGCAAGCGCAAGTTTGGCGCGGCGGGACAGCGGCCGCCGCGGTGTGCCGTAACGGTTGGAAACAGTTAAGCTGGAGGAAGTCTGAGGAGTACGGGGGCCTGCGGTGCTCACGCCCTCAAGTTTATCCTCCCGCCCACGCCAGATTTCCCAGGAGCAGCCACGTGAGCTTCGATGCAGCCCAGCCAGCGCAGAGTGACGGACTGCGCCTGCTGGCGGTCCATGCCCATCCCGACGACGAATCCAGCAAGGGCGCGGCGTCCATGGCGCGCTACGCCGCCGAGGGCGTCCAGGTGATGGTAGCTACCTGCACGGGCGGTGAACGCGGAGACATTCTCAATGCCGAGGCGGCCACGGATCCCCAAGCGCACCGGGACCTTGCCGGGATCCGGCGGCTGGAGATGGCTCAGGCCGCGGACGAGCTGGGTATCCAGCATCGCTGGTTGGGGTTCGCAGATTCCGGCTTACCGGAGGGGGACCCGCTGCCACCGCTTCCGTTCGGCAGCTTCGCCACGCTCCCGCTGGAACGGGCCGCCGCTCCGCTGGTCAAACTGGTGCGCGAGTTCCGGCCTCATGTGGTGATCAGTTACGACGAGAACGGCGGCTACCCGCACCCCGACCACATCATGGCGCACAAGGTGGCGGTGGAGGCGTACCACGCCGCCGGCGACCCCGAGCGTTATCCGGAGGCGGGCAGCGCCTGGGAGCCGCTGAAGCTCTACTACGATCGCGCTTTCAATCCGGAGCGGTTCCGAGCACTCCACTTTGCCTTGGAGGAAGCAGGGCTGCAGTCGCCCTACGCCGCGCGGATCGCTGCGTGGCTCGAGGCAGACGCCGAAGGCCACCAGCCGCCGATGCCCAACCATCGAACCACCACGCAGATCGACTGCGGCGACTTTTTCCGCCACCGTGACCGCGCGCTGCTCTCGCACCGGACCCAGGTGGAGCCCGCCGGATTCTTCTTCGCCGTGTCCGAGGAGATGCAGCGGACCGTCTGGCCGTGGGAGGACTTCTCGCTGATCCACGCCCGGGTGGAGACCAGCGTGCCCGAAACGGATTTCTTCGCGGGCATAAGATAGAGCCTGCAGCCAACCAGCGCCGGAGCCTCGCGTCCCGGACGCAGCCAGAAAGAGACTGAATTTGCCCCTGATCCAGATCCTTGCCGCCGTCGCCGCCGGTGCCGGCGAGCCCACCCTCCGGCCCGGACTCGACGCCGACCAGGTTTCGCCCGGGCCATGGGGCTTCTTCTTTACCTTTGCTCTGGCGGCCGTGGTGATCGTCCTCATCTGGGACATGACCCGTCGCATCCGGCGGGTCCGCTACCGCTCGCAACTGGAAGAAAACGTTAACGCCGGTGCACAGGAAACCGGTCCCGGCTCGTCCGGACAGGCAGGCTCTGCGGGCGGCGGAACGGATCACGACGTCGAGGGCGAAGCGCCGGCGACCGGCAGAACGAACGAACCCGGTGGCGGCTCGGGCCGCCCGGACCGCGGCGACTGACCATGGCCGGCCGACTGCGCACTGAGGCCTCGGCCTACCTGCGCCAGCACGCCGGAAACCCCGTGGACTGGTGGCCGTTCGGCGACCAGGCCTTCGAACAGGCACGTCTGCGCGACGTGCCTGTTTATGTTTCGGTGGGCTATGCCGCGTGCCATTGGTGCCATGTGATGGCAGGCGAATCCTTCGAGGACCAGGCCACCGCGGAGTACTTGAACGAACACTTCATCCCGGTCAAGGTGGACCGGGAAGAGCGTCCGGATGTGGACAGCATCTACATGGCAGCCACGCAGCTCATGACCGGGCAGGGCGGCTGGCCGATGAGCGTGTTCACGCTGCCGGACGGCAGGGCCTTTTACGCAGGCACGTACTTTCCGCCGCGGCCGCTGCCGGGCCAGCCGTCGTTCCGCCAGGTGCTTCAAGCGGTACATGAGGCCTGGGAGCAGCGCCGCGGGGCCGTCGAGACCACCGCCGTGTCGGTGGCGCAGGCGTTGGCGCAGGCCGGGGAAGCGAACCGCGGGCTTCTCGGTGACCTCTCGGTGGTGCCTGGCGGTGGGCTACCGCTGCCGTCCGGCAGTCCTGCGGTTGAGCCGGGACCGGTGCACGTGCCGTCCGGCGAAGCCGGGGAGACCGACTCCGAAGCTGTCCTCGAAGAAGCCGTCGAGGTGTTGTCGGGCCAGGAGGACACAGTCTTCGGTGGTTTTGGCGGCGCGCCGAAATTCCCGCCGTCAGCCGTGCTGCACTTTCTGCTCCGGCATGCCGGGGCATCCCGGTCCGACTCAGCGCAGCAGGCCGCCGGGCTGTCCGCCCGCACCTTGACGGCGATGGCCGGGTCCGCGTTGTACGACCAGCTCGAGGGCGGCTTTGCCCGTTACACGGTGGACCGGCGGTGGTCGGTGCCGCACTTCGAGAAAATGCTCTACGACAACGTCCAGTTGCTGCGCGTCTACGCTCAATGGGCCGTCCAGTCGCCGGCGGGGGCGGAGCGGGATCTGGGCTGCGAAATCGCGGCGGGGACCGCAGAGTGGTTGGTGGACCGGCTGCAGTTGTCCCACGGCGGCATCGCTTCCTCGTTGGACGCGGACACCGTCGTCGATGGCGTCCACCACGAAGGTGCCACTTACCTGTGGTCGCCCGAGGAGCTGCGCGAGGTGCTCGGAGCCGACGACGGCGCCTGGGTGGCGTCCGTGATGAGCGTGGGAGAGCGAGGGAACGTCACTGCCACCGGGTCGACGCTGCACCCTGGCCGGACGTTGGAACCCGACGAACAGCAACGCTGGGCGGCGCTGCGTCCGGTACTGCTTGCGGCCCGGCAGCAGCGGGCGCAGCCGGCACGCGACGAAAAGGTTGTGGCCGGCTGGAACGGGCTGGCCGTGGCCGGGCTGGCCGAAGCAGGAGAACTGTTGGGCCGGGCCGAGCTCACCGCGGCGGCCGTGGCTGCGGCCGACTACCTGCTGTCCGTGCATCTTGATGGCAGCGGCCGGCTGGCCCGCGTGTCGCACGACGGTTCAGCCCAACGCTTCGAGGGGTTGCTGGAGGACTACGCCGGCGGTGCGGAGGGATTGTTCGCGCTGTACGCGGCCACCGGTGACAGCCGCTGGTACCGTGCCGCAGAACGGCTGGTGCTGCGGGCGGAGGCGGTATTCCTCCGGCATGGAACGCTCAGTGACCAGGCTGTCCCGGCCGCACAGGTTGCTGCTGCCGCCGGTGCCGTTCCGCCGGCTGACCCGCTGGAGAGCGCCACGCCCAGCGGCACCAGCCTCTTCGCCGGTGTGCTGGCCACGTATGCGGCCTACAGCGGTTCCGTGCGGCACCGCGACTTGGCGGGCCGGTTGCTCGGTTATCTGGGCCGGATTGCCGCCCGTGCGCCACGGGCCGCCGGGTGGGGTCTGGCGGCTGCGCAGGCACTCGTGGCCGGGCCGGTCGAACTGGCGGTTACCGGGAACCCGGGAGCAGCCGCGGCGCTGATTGCCGCGGCACGCGCAAGCGGTAGCCCGGGCATCGTTGTCGCCCGTCGCGCGGCGGACGCCACACAGGAAGATGCGGCACCGCTGCTGGCGGGCAAGCCGGCCCCGGCGGACGGTGCGCTGGCCTATGTCTGCCGCGGGATGGTATGCCGCCGCCCGGTGGCAACGGTCCCCGCTCTGCTGACGGAGCTGGGCGCGGCTGGGAACTAAAGCGGGAAACGCCCCGCCGGCGCGGGTCTCAGCCGGTGGTGCCAAGCACCGCGATCATAATGGCGATGTAGTGGCAGGCAAAGGCCACCACGGTGAAGGCGTGGAACACCTCGTGAAAACCGAACCATGCAGCCGAGAAGTTCGGCCGCTTGGTCCCGTAAACGATTGCGCCGGCAATATAGAAGGCGCCGCCCGCGCAGATCAGTACCGCAGCGGGGACGCTGGCAGCGAAGAAGTCGGGCAAGTAGAACAACGCCGCTAGTCCTAGCGCGCAGTAGATCGGGACGTAGAGCCACCGCGGGGCGTGCGGCCAGAGCACCCGGAACCCGACGCCGGCGATGGCGCCGGCCCAGATCAGCCAAAGCAGCAGCGTGGCCTTCGACGGTTCCAGCAGCGCCCAGGCCAGCGGCGTGTAGGTGCCGGCAATGACCAGCATGATGTTGGTATGGTCCAGGCGCTTGAGCAGCAGCTTGACTGGCGGGCTCCAGTTGCCGCGGTGGTAGACGGCACTGACGCCGAAGAGGAGCAGCCCGGTCACGGCGTAGACTGCGCAGGTCCATTTAGCGGCGGCGGTGGGCGCAAGGGCCACGAGGACCATTCCGGCGGCCAAGGCCAGGGGAGTGGCCCCCGCATGCAGCCAGCCGCGGAACTTCGGCTTGATATTGAAAGCGTCTGCGACCTGTTCCACGGCCCGTTCAACCGGTCCGTCGGTGGGCTCTGTCCGTGCTGTCGAACCGTCATTTTCGCGCCGGTACCCTGGCGGCCGGGCAGCAGCACGGTGTTCACTCATGCCGATATTCTAGCGGCAGCGCATCGCTTGTTACTCGTCGGTAGCAAGAGGCGTGTACGGGACCGGCCGGCCGGGAGGATAGAATTCAAAGTCGTGAATGGGCGATCAGGAAGGCAGAGTGCTGTGTCTCTTCCCGGCGTCCTCTACCGCCTCTATGAGCGCCGTCTGCAGCGTTCGCTGGTCCCCGGCCGCATCCCCGGCCACATTGGCGTGGTGGTGGACGGCAACAGGCGCTGGGCGAAACTGGCCGGAGCACCGACCAGGGAAGGGCACCAGGCCGGGGCGGACAAGATTCTCGAATTCCTCGGCTGGTGCGGGGACCTGGGCATCAAAGTGGTGACGCTCTACATGCTGTCCACGGACAACATGGGCCGGTCCGAAGACGAACTGCGAGAGTTGCTGGGTGTCATCGGCAACACCTTGGACCGGTTGGGCGAGGGCAAGAACGTGCGCGTCCATCCGGTGGGTGCGCTGGAAACCCTACCGGCCGACCTCGCGGCCAAGCTCCGCAGCTTGGGGGTACAGACCGCTGGCGTGGAGGGGGTCCATGTCAATGTGGCGGTGGGCTACGGCGGCCGCCGGGAAATTGTCGACGCGGTCAAGGGCCTGCTGCGCCACGCTGAGGCCGACGGCAAGAGCCTGGCGGAGGTAGCCGGGACACTGACCGTTGACGATATTTCCCAATACCTCTATACCAGTGGTCAACCGGACCCGGACCTGGTGATCAGGACCTCCGGGGAACAGCGGCTCTCCGGCTTCCTGATGTGGCAGAGCGCCTATAGCGAGTATTACTTTTGCGAAGCGTTGTGGCCGGACTTCCGGCGCCTCGACTTCCTGCGGGCGTTGCGCGATTATGCGAGCCGGCAGCGCCGCTTCGGCGCCTGAGGCGGGCCGCACGGAGCAACGGGCGCATCGGCGTCGTTGGTTCATCCAAAATTTGCTGAAACGCCTTTGTCCCGGCTCTTGTGCTGGCGAATTACAACAGCGTAATTTGGAAGCATCAGTCAGCACTCCGCAGATTGATCGGGAGGCCACCAGTTTGATGCGCAGAGCGACAGCTGCATCGGGGGAGGCCGGGTCCGGCCTGGTGGCCCTACCGTCCGCGCCCCGCAACCGAAAAGTCGGAGCCGCCGCGCTCCGGACGGGAGCAGCATGACCGCCACCAAGAACCAGAGTCTCACCGCCACGACCGGACCCGGGAAGCAGCCCGCAGCTGCCACCTCGGCCGGTCGTGCTGTTTCCGCCGGGGAACCGGAAACAGCACGTGCGTCTTATGTCCTGGACACCTCCGTGCTGCTTTCCGATCCGCGAGCACTGCTGCGGTTCGCCGAGCACGAAGTGATCCTGCCGGTGGTGGTGATCACCGAGTTGGAGGGCAAGCGGCACGATCCGGAGTTGGGCTACTTTGCCCGCCAGGCACTGCGGCTGCTGGACGACCTGCGCGTGCAGCACGGCGGCCTGAACCACGCCATCCCGCTGGGCGCGGAGGGCGGCACGCTGCGGGTGGAACTCAACCACATCTCACCCGATGTGCTGCCCGCCGGGTTCCGCGGCGGCGACAACGACAGCCGCATCCTGGCGGTGGCCAAAAACCTTGCCGACGAGGGCTGTAACGTCACCGTTGTCTCCAAAGACCTGCCGATGCGGGTGAAGGCGTCCGCGATGGGACTCCAAGCCGATGAGTACCGCAACGAGCTGGTCAAGGATTCGGGCTGGACCGGCGTGGCCGAGCTGGATGTGGCCGACGACGAGGTCAACACGCTGTACGGCCATGAGCCGGTTTTCATTCCGGTGGCAGCCGAGATGCCCGCCAATACCGGCCTGGTGCTGCTCTCCAGCCGCGGTTCCGCGCTCGGCCGGGTCGGCGCAGACAAACAGGTACGGCTGGTCAAGGGCGACCGCGATGTGTTCGGCCTGCACGGACGTTCCGCAGAGCAACGGCTGGCGATTGACCTGCTGATGGACCCGGAGGTGGGGATCGTCTCACTCGGCGGCCGGGCCGGAACCGGAAAATCAGCGTTGGCGCTTTGCGCCGGACTGGAAGCGGTGCTGGAGCGGCGTGAGCATCGCAAGGTCGTGGTGTTCCGGCCGCTGTATGCAGTCGGCGGCCAGGAGCTGGGGTACCTGCCGGGTTCCGAATCGGAAAAGATGAATCCGTGGGCGCAGGCGGTGTTCGACACGCTCGGCGCGCTGGTCTCCACCGAGGTGGTCGAGGAAGTCATGGACCGCGGCATGCTGGAGGTGCTGCCGCTGACCCATATCCGCGGCCGCTCGCTACACGACTCCTTCGTGATCGTGGACGAGGCGCAGTCGCTGGAGAAGAACGTCCTGCTCACGGTGATGAGCCGGATCGGCCAGAACTCCAAGATCGTCCTGACCCATGATGTGGCGCAGCGGGACAATTTGCGGGTGGGCCGGCACGACGGTATCGCGGCAGTTGTGGAGACGCTCAAGGGCCATCCGCTCTTTGGCCATGTGACGCTGACCCGGTCCGAGCGCTCGCCCATCGCAGCACTGGTGACCGAGTTGTTGGAGGGTGCGGAGATCTAGGCAGCCTTTTTCAATGCGGGGAAGCGGGCTGCCGCATAGCGGCCCGCTTCTTTGTGCGTCCGGCACTTAGGCGACGACGAACGGAAGATTGACGGCAACGCGGGTTCCGGCACCCGGGGCGGATTCGATATGCAGGGTGCCGCCAGCATCGTGTACGGTATCGCGCAGGATACGCAGGCCGAGGTGGCCGTCCCGCTGCGGATCGGCCGGACTGAAGCCGTCGCCGTCGTCGACAATTTCCAAAAGCACTGAGTCGCCGCAGTCCGTCAGCGATACCCGGACCAGCCGGGCCCGGGCATGTTTGGCGGCGTTGGTGACTGCCTCCCGTGCAACGCGGTAGAGCAGGGCAGGTTGGACGATGGCCGCCGGGGCGGAGTCATCGATTTCCAGCTGCCAGTCCGCCCCGCGTTTGCGGACCAGATCGCCCAATCCATCCAGCGCGACCGGCAGCCCCACGGCCGAGAGGTCGGGCGGATACAGTGCCACGGTGATCCGGCGCAACGTGGCGATGCTGCCCTGGACAATGTGCTTCGCCAGTGCCTGGAAGTCGTGGTCCGGCCTTGCCCGCTGCTGTTCGCGCGATTCCAAGCTGTAGGACAAGGCGGCCAGATCTTGGATGACATCGTCATGCAGGGCGCGGGCCAACCTCTGGCGTTCATGGTCCGATGCGGTGATCGACTGCTGGAGCAACCGCCGGCGGTCTTCACCATCTTTTTGCAGGCGGCGGGCCAATCGGATCGCCGGAGCCAGTTGGAGCAGTTGCAGCAGCGCCAGCGCTACCAGGACGACGGGCAGGATGCCCAGCATTTCGTCCTCCATGCGGTTAATCTCATCCGGCGGGTAGTACAACTCGAAGATATACTGGCTGCCGTTGGCCCCTGCCGCCTGCACGTAGACTTCGACGAATTCACCGTGGTCCAGCTCAAAGATGTTGTCCTCCCGTCCCGGGGTTCCCAACACGGAGACAGGAGCCCCGCCCTGCAGCTGGGCCGCGAGGCTGGCCGGAAAATCGAACTGCTGTCCGACCAGCGCATCAACATCCGAGTAGAGGATAGTCCCGTCGGCATCCCAAATTTTCAACCGAAAGACGTGGCCGTCGCGGATCAGCGGGTCAACCTCGTTGTCCAGCTTGGCCACGGCAGCGGCATCACCGGCCAGCATCGCTTCGGTCACGACCGGCGCAAATTCATGCTCAACTATCAGCTTGGTGCGCTCGGCAACGTGTGCCAGCGCTTGGTCCACGGCCAGGGAACGGGCGACCACCACCACGGGAACCGCAACAATGATCAATGCCGCCAGCCCGGACAGTGCGAAGCGCCGCAAGGCCGCCTGCATTTCAGAACCTCTCCGCCCGTTGCCTTCCGTCCGAGCGTCGGGGAGAACCCTGCGCCGGATCCGGGTGGCCAGGTCAGCGCTCATGGCCGGCGCCCAGCAGTTCCAGCCGTTGCGCCGTGGCGACGGCTTCCAGCTGCGAATGGGCACCGAGCTTGGCGAGGATCGACTTCACATAGCCACGGCAGGTGTGCTGGGAGATGCCCAGCGTCCGTGAATTGGTGCGAACATCGTAGCCGGCGGCCATCAGGGCCAGCACTTGGCGCTCACGTACGGTGAGAGCCGGGGAACCCGGTGTTCGGGCAGCCTGCGGGCGACGGTTCTGGCTGAGGATGGCGGGATAGACCACCATGCTGCCGCTCTTGGCGTGCCGGACGGTCTCCAGCAGGGTGGATAGCGACCCATCCTTGGGCAGGAATCCGCACAAGCCCGATCCAGCGGCCCGGGCGAGCACATCGGGCGACGGGTTGCCGGTCAGCAGGATGATCCGCGTATCCGGGGCGGCTGCCAGGATCTGTTCGGCGGCGTCCAGCCCATCGCCGTCGGGCAGGTGGTAGTCCATGACCACCACGTCGGGCCTGGACCGCCGGCACAGGGCAACGGCTTCGTCGACGCCGGCGGCTTTGCCGACATTGATCAGGTCCGGCTCCCTGCCCAGCGCATCAGACAACAGCTCCGCGAAGGTAGTGTGATCGTCAACCACGGCAACGCGGAGTTCATGCTCAATCCCCAAAGAGCTCATTTTTCCCCAACTCAAGACACGAAGGACTTGACCCCACTATGAGTATGCATGGACTGTGAAAGGTTGTACATACTTTTCAGTCCATGCCCCTCACAGGCCTCGTGGGGATCAGCTGGTCATAAGCGCCTTGGTCAGGAAGGTTTTGACGATGTCACCGGCTGCCACATAGTGCGATTCGACCGGAACGGAAGCCATCCGATGCGCCATCTGCGTGCGGGTGGCCGCTGGCGCCAGCCGTTCGTTGAGCACCAGCAGTGCAGCCAGCACCTCCGATAGGCCGGACTCGGCCGTGGCGTGCAGCAGTCGGCCGTACACCTCCTGCAGGGCAGGACCCGGGGAACAGCCGAGTTCGTCATTGAACAGGCGCCGGCACCGATCGTAGGCCTGCAGCCCGTCGGCGTGGCGGTCGCATTGTTCCAGCCCGATAATCAGGGCTGCCCAGGCCGCCTCGTTGAGCGGAGCGGCGGCAACGCAGCGCTGGGCCCAGAGAACAGCCTCGTCGGGCCGACGCAAAGTCAACGCTGCCTCCGCCGCCAACAGTTGCGCGTGCAGCACCATCTCTGCGTGCGCGGCGCGGGCTTCCTCCGCCCACTCCGGAGTCAGCTCGTCGCCGAGCAACGGCCCGGAAGCAAGCGAGAGCGCATCGGTCAACAACGGATACGCGTTGGCCGGAGCGGCAAATTCGGCGGCCCGGAGCAGTTGTCGGAACCGGTATAAATCGACGTCGACCAACTCCCGGTCGATCATGTAACCGCCATTGGCGGTGCGCAACGGCCCGGACTTGGCGCAGCCAGGCTGCAGATTGCGGCGCAGAATGCTGACGTAGCTTTCCAAGGTAGCCAAGGCTTCGCCTGGTGCCCGACCGCCCCACAACATGTCCACCAATCGGTCTTTGGACATCGGCGAGCCGACATTCAACAGCAGGATTTCCAGTACTTGGCGCGGTTTTGGTCCGCCCAGCTTCTCAGCCGTCAGTACGGTATTTCCGCGCGAGATGCGTAAATTTCCGATCATTTGAACCGAAACGGGCATGGCCCGTCCACCCAATTGCTCCACGATTCCCCCTCGTAGGATGCACCCCCCAATGAGTGCACAACCATCGTGTGCTGGCAGCGTCTTGGCGGGACAGCCCCTAGTGGGGGAGTCCCCACCCCCAATTTGAGGGGTGGCTGCACAGCACCGGGTTTTCCCAAGGACTCGCCGCGATTCTGTAATCGTGCCCCTGAGGCTTGCGGTGCAGCGCAGGCCAAGCCTGCGCGGCAGCCGCAGATCGGCCGGGGCACGCGGCCGGGCCCTGGCCCTCGTCCCCCCAAAGCCAGGGCCCGGTCCAGCCAGGGGCACGCGCTCAGGCGGGGTAGGGCCGGACGGGCCAGGGAATGTGCTCGCGCACATCGGTGAGGTTCATGCTGACCTCCAGGAACAGGTCGTCAAGCATGTACTCATCCACACCAAGGATGGTCAGCGAATGCCCGCGTCCTTGCTGCGGCCCGTCCAGGGCGACGGCGGATGCGCAAACACCAGTCCGCCAGTCGATCCGCACTCGAGTGCGGCCTTCCAGAAGCAGCGGATGGTCGGCGTCGTACGGTCGATACGTGAGGTTGGGCGAAACAATGGCCTCCAGCATATGGCGGCCCCCGTGTTCAGCCTCGCTTAGTTCATGGATCTCAACCGGGTTGGCGAAGGGAGCTTCATACGCCACCGGAGCGCTGCCGGCCAGCTCAACCGGATCCAGCATTGCCGACCAGCGTCCGTTGCCGAAGATCGGTTCCCCATAAGCGGCCTCGGGCCGGCGGCGAACCAGATCAATGCCATTGAACACTGGCGTGACCAGGTGCGGCGGCAGCAGCCACGACTTGCGTGTCGCGCTGACGTAGAAACCGTCGCGCGAGTCGTTGATGCCCGTAGTGCTGTAGAGCAGTTGGCCGTCGCCCGACTCAACCCGGAGGGCGCCCGGGCGGCGGGTCCAGGCACGCAGCATGCCGGCAGACGGATCCCCCTCCTGAGCACCTGGATTGACGGCGCGCAGTTCAAACCGCAGCGAGTTCCACTTCCACGGAGAGGACCGGCATAGGCACCTGAAGATTTCCGCATTGCCGGCCGCGTCGCCGGGTCTCAGCACGCTCCCGCCGTTCATATCCACAGTGTAGCCGCCGGGTCACGCCTCCGGCCCGGCGTGCAGTAGGTTGGGTCCATGGTCGAGGAATTGGTGCTGCTGTGGCCCGACCATACGCTGGCATTCTGGATGCTGCTGGCCGCCGGCGGGTATCTGCTGGTCGTCGGAACCGGGTTGAGCTGGATCGATCTGCGCACGCACCGGTTGCCGAACCGCATTGTGTTTCCGGCCTATGCCGTCTCCTCGGTGCTGCTGCTCGCAGCCTCGCTAGCCGGCCACGATGGCGGTGTCTTCTGGCGCGTGCTGGCCGGTGGCGCGTTGCTCTGGGCCTTCTACTTCGCGGTCAGGTTCGCCTATCCGGCGGGCATGGGATTCGGCGACGTGAAGCTGGCCGGTGTGCTGGGAATGTATCTCGGGTATTTGGGCTTCGAACACCTGCTGTGGGGGACGTTTGCCTCATTCCTGCTGGGCGGAGCGTACGGACTTCTGCTGGTGCTGCTGCGGCGCGGCACCCTGAGCAGCCACATCCCGTTCGGGCCGTTCATGGTGGCGGGAACGTGGGTGGCGCTGCTGATGCCGACCTAGCGACGTAGGCTTGGATGATGCCAACCCCCGATTTCATCCTGCGGCTGCGCGAGAAGATTGGCCACGACCTGCTCTGGCTCCCTGGGGTCACCGCAGTGGTGCTGGATGACCGAAACCGGGTGCTGCTGGGCCGCCGCGCGGACAACGGGCGCTGGACGCTGATTACCGGGATTCTCGATCCCGGCGAGCAGCCTGCCGTGGGCGTCGTGCGCGAGGTTTTGGAGGAGACAGGCGTGGTGGCCGAAGTTGAACAGTTGGCCGAGGTGCATGCCGGCGGTCCGATGGAGTTCGTCAACGGTGATCAGGCCCAGTTCCTGACGCTGAATTTCCGGTGTCGTTACGTCAGCGGCAACGCCCGGGTGAACGACGACGAGTCGGCCGAGGTCGGCTGGTTTGGACTGGATGAGCTTCCGGAGCTGACCGACTACCACCGGGCCAGACTGCAGGCAGCGCTGAGGGCAACGGGCGTCCCGGAGTTTGTCCGCTGAAACTATTGGACGTCCGAGTCGGGTGGCGGCAGGACCACTTGCCGGTCTTCGTCGACGGATTCGACGCCCTCGATCCCGGCAAGGGAAGCGCGCTGTCCCTCCGGAAGTGACCCGGTGATCATGCCCAAGGTGGAGAGCACGTTCTCCACGTGCATGCCGCCGGCCGTCAACTGCTCGGCAATCCGACCGGTATCGGAGAGGTAGTCCTGGCGCACCGTGACGGTGATCTGCATACCTCCCATGATATGTCTCCGGCGACCGGTCAGGGGAAGGGGTTGGGAAGGGGTTACTGAGGGGCAAGCACCAGCCCTGCGGCGACATCGACCGAAAGCAGGGGCAAGCGCTCGGCTTCCTGGACCAGGGTGGCCCAAAGTTCCAGACCTCGCCGGCCGGTTGACTGCGCCCACAAGGCTGCGACGCCGGCAGCGTGCGGCGTCGCCATGCTGGTTCCGCTGATGGTGTTGTAGCGCTTCGGCATGGGCCACGAGGAGTACACATGGACACCGGGACCGGCACAGTCCACCTGCCCTCCGCGCAGCGGAAGGCTGCGGGCTGAAAAGAACGCGGGGTCGAGGGCCTGGTCCAGGGCCGCCACTGCCATGATGAACGGGCTGTTGGCCGGGGACCCCACGAATCCGAATTCGCCTTTCCGCCGGTCCGCATTATTGCCTGCTGCGGCAACGATCAGGGATCCTTGTTCCAGCGCCCGGCTTCCGGCGGCTGTGTAGGGCGGGTGGATCTGTGCTACATCGGCGCCCAGTGACAAGGAAATCACCGCGCAATTGTTTCCCACGGCCCAATCGATCCCAGCCAAGATGCCTGCATCGGTGCCGGAACCGGCGTTGCTCAGCACTTTTCCGGCAAAGATTTCCGCTTCATGAGCCACACCGTAGCGGGGACCGGTACCGGGAACTTTCGGCCCGCAGGCGATCCCGATGCAGTGCGTGCCGTGTCCGTGCCCGTCCTGGGGCGGCTCGCCGGTGACGAAGGAAGAGCTGGTAATGCCGCGGCCGGCAAAATCCGGATGCGAGCCATCGACGCCGGTATCCAGCACGGCGACCCGCACGCCTTGTCCCGAATAGGGAGATGAGACGGCCCGGGTTGCCTGCAACCCCCAGGTGAAGTTGTTGTTGTCGGCGAAATCGGCGGGCGTGGTCCCTGCGTCTCGCCCGGTAAGCGGGCCCGCTGCGAGGCGTCCGGCCAGGTCTGCCACACCGTCGCGGTAGCCCGCCACATAGTCGTCGGCCGCCCCCAGCACATCGTGGATGAGTTCGGGCGAGACCGAAAGGACCCGGTGTTTGTCCGCGGAGCTCACTTGGAGCGCACCGATTTGGTCTGGGGCGGCATCGACGACGGCGATGCCCAGACTCGCGAAGAGGGTTGCCTCCGCGCCGGAGGCCGTGTCCGGATCAACCCCGCGGGTGCCGAAGTCGCGGCTGTCCGCCACATGGGTCAGCCCTGCTGCCTCGGCCAGGATCCCGGCACAATCATCGGAGCGGTCGGCGAAGACGACGATATAGCGTCCAGTGGTTTTCGGTTGTTCCGGCAGTGGGTAGTCGGCCGTCCTCAGGGACGGGGCCTGCGAATCGCCAATCATGGAGACCTCCTGCACAGTTCTCGGCATGTCCCCAGACGGCCCAGACAGCGGTCGTATCCGGCCTCCACCGGGTGCCCAGGGGCACGTGTGCGCTTATCCTAATACGGGCCGCGGCGTCCACAAGCTGTTTTCAATCGTTTCAGCTTCGTCAGGGCCCAAATAGCTGCATGGGCGGTTTCGGAGGCCCCAAAAACGTCGGGCGGAACGGACTCGAGAAGCCCAGAGGGCGCCCCGGCACAAGCCGGAGCGCCCTCGGATACGCGGGTGCGGCGGGGTACTACTTCGCCTGCGGCGGGACGGTCATGGACAGCACATCCAAGGCAGAATCCAACTGCTCTTCGGTCAATTCGCCGCGCTCCAGGAAGCCAAGGGCCACGACGGACTCGCGCACGGTCAGGCCTTCCTTGACCGAGTGCTTGGCGATCTTGGCGGCGTTTTCGTAGCCGATGTACTTGTTCAGCGGGGTCACAATCGAGGGGGAGGCTTCGGCCAGGAAGCGGGCACGCTCCACGTTGGCGGTCAGCCCGTCGATCATCTTGTCAGCCATGACGCGGGACGTGTTGGTCAGCAGGCGGATGGACTCCAGCAGGTTGGCGGCCATCACCGGAATGCCCACGTTCAGCTCGAAGGCGCCGTTGGTGGAGGACAAGGCGATGGTGGTGTCATTGCCCACAACCTGGGCAGCAACCATGATGGTGGCCTCGCAGATGACCGGATTGACCTTGCCCGGCATGATCGAGGATCCCGGCTGCAGATCCGGGATGGCGATCTCGCCCAGGCCGGTGTTGGGGCCCGAGCCCATCCAGCGCAGGTCATTGTTGATCTTCATGAACGCGTAGGCGATGTTCCGCAGCTGGCCGGAGGCCTCGATCAGGCCGTCGCGGTTGGCCTGCGCCTCGAAGTGGTTGCGGGCCTCGGTCAGCGGCAGCCCGGTGTCGGCCGCCAGCAGCTCAATCACGCGCTGCGGGAAGCCGGCCGGAGTGTTGATGCCGGTGCCAACGGCGGTGCCGCCCAGCGGGACCTCGGCCACGCGCGGCAGCGAGGCTTCAATGCGTTCGATGCCGTAGCGAACCTGTGCGGCGTAGCCGCCGAACTCCTGGCCCAGGGTGACCGGGGTGGCATCCATCAGGTGGGTGCGGCCGGACTTCACCACGTCCTTGAACTCCTCGGCCTTGCGCTCCAGCGAAGCGGCCAGGTAGTCCAGCGCCGGGATCAGATCGTTGATCAGCGCCGAGGTGGCGGCCACGTGCACCGAGGTCGGGAAGACATCGTTGGAGGACTGCGAGGCGTTGACGTGGTCGTTCGGGTGGACCGTCTTGTCGCTGCCGGCGTCCTTCAGGGCGCGGGTGGCCAGTTCGGCCAGGACCTCGTTGGTGTTCATGTTCGAGGAGGTGCCGGATCCGGTCTGGAAGACGTCGATCGGGAAGTCGCCGTCGTACTGGCCCGTGGCTACCTGATCGGCGGCAGCGGCGATGGCCTTGGCCAGCTCGCCGTCCAGCACGCCCAGTTCGGCGTTGGCGGTGGCGCAAGCCTTCTTGACCCGGGCCAGGGCCTCGATGTGGGCGCGCTCGAGAGTCTTGCCGGAGATCGGGAAGTTCTCGACGGCGCGCTGGGTCTGCGCACGGTAGAGGGCGTTGACCGGAACCCGGACCTCACCCATGGTGTCGTGTTCGATGCGGTATTCAGCAGAATCAGCAGAAGTCATGGCTCCAAGCTTAGGCCCGCCGCGGCACCGGTTCCGAATCGTGTTGCGGCGCAGCCGGCGGTGCGACGGCGGCCTGCTGCCCGTGCAACCGGCCGCCGTTGGGGCTAGAGCGCGCCGTGTCCTGCGACCAACTCGGCGCGGCCGTCCGCCAGCCGGTAGGCAACTCCGACGACGGCAGTGCGTCCGGCGTCGACGGCCTCCGAAATGGCGCGCGAGCTGTCCAGCAGACGTTCGGAGGATTGGCGCACGTTTTCGATCACCATGTCGTTGAGGTCGTCGAGTCCGGCGCGCCGGGCAGCCAGGACCGACGGAGAAATCCGCTCCACCAGGTCGCGCAGGCCGCCGCGCGGCATCATACCGGTGTCAATCGTGTCTTTAGCGGCGGTCACCGCGCCGCAGCTGTCGTGGCCCAGGATGACGATCAGCGGGACGTTGAGCACGTCCACGCCGTATTCCAGCGAGCCGATCACCGCGTCGCCGAGAACGTGTCCGGCGGTGCGGACTACGAAGGCATCGCCCAGGCCCAGGTCGAAGATGATTTCTGCCGCGAGGCGTGAGTCGGAACAACCAAAGATGATGGCAAAAGGATTCTGTTCGTTGACCAACGAACTGCGCCGGGCGGCGTCCTGATTGGGGTGGACCGACTCGCCTGCAACAAAGCGTGCATTGCCGTCGAGAAGTTTTTGCCAGGCCTGGGCGGGAGTCAGTGAGGTGGGCACGAAGCAACCTTACTGCTTTCAGCGGCCCTAACCGCGCATTCGCGACGCTTTGGCGGACGTAGGTTACTTGCGGTCCAGTTCATTCACGACGGCGGTGGCCAGCACGTCGAATTCGTCCAGTTCCGCCGTGCCGCTGAGGATGACGGTGAAATCGCCGTGCTCCAGCACCAGGCTGCGCTCGCCTTGGCCGGCATCGCGCAGTTCCCAGCTGGCCCCGGCCTTGCGGTCGCCGGTCACCGGCGCGTTCCCGGTTGCCTGGCCAATCCAGGTGGGATTCGCCTTGTCGGTCTGGACCAGCCCGATGTACTGCTGGCCGGGCGTGAGGTAGCCGACTTCCCAGGCCGGTACCCGGGCCGCGCCCCCGGTGTTCCACCGGGCGTAGTTGGAGGTCCAGCCCTCCGGAAGATCCACGGCGAGCGGCAGGTAGCCCGCGGTGGATTCGGCCTGGAGCGCGACGCCGGGGACGTCAATATCCCGTTTGTAGACATCGGGCTTGCTGCCCGGGTTCAGGAACATCACCGGCAGCAGCACGGCAAGCGTGAGACCCACGGCCAGCAACATGCCGACTACCGGTGCTTTCGCCCGGTTAGCCTGCTTGGCCGTCAGGACAGGCTTGGCGGGCAATTCAGCCGATCCAGCCGATGGGGTCGATTCCTCGGGACGCACTTCACTCACCGTTCCATGATCTCAGATACCGCCTCCCCCGCGCACACTGACAGCCGTCCCTAGGGCGGATGCTGACCCGGACGCGCTGTATCCCCGGGTGCTGGCGACTATGATCGAAAGCAATGGAAGATGTCCGCAGCGCAGATGCATCCATCACGGCACCGCAGCCGGTGTTGTCTGAAGAGCTACTCGAAGATGAGGTCGAAGTGTCCCACGAAGCCCAGGCTGATCCCTTTTCCAACTTCCCGCCGTCGATGCGCGTCGGCGACAACGAGCCGGACCGCAACCTGGCACTGGAACTGGTGCGCGTCACCGAAGCCGCGGCGATCGCCGGCGGCCACTGGGTCGGCTACGGGGACAAGAACGCCGCCGACGGCGCGGCCGTGGACGCCATGCGCGCGTTCCTATCCACCGTCAGCTTCAACGGGGTGGTCGTTATCGGCGAGGGCGAAAAGGACGAGGCCCCGATGCTGTACAACGGCGAAAAGGTCGGCGACGGCACCGGGGCCGAGTGCGACGTCGCGGTGGACCCGATTGACGGCACCCGGCTGACGGCGCTGGGCATCAACAACGCGCTCTCCGTGCTGGCCGTCTCCGAGCGCGGGACCATGTTCGACCCTTCGGCCGTGTTTTACATGGAGAAGCTGGTCACCGGGCCCGAAGCAGCGGACCTGGTGGACCTGCGGCTGCCCATCAAGCAGAACCTGCACCTGATCGCCAAGGCCAAGAACAAGAAGGTCAACCAGATCAACGTGATGATCCTGGACCGCGACCGGCACAAGCCGTATGTCGAGGAGATCCGCGCCGCAGGTGCGCGCACCAAGTTCATCATGGACGGCGACGTGGCCGGCGGCATCGCGGCCGCCCGTGAGGGCACCGACGTCGACGTCCTGATGGGCATCGGCGGCACTCCCGAGGGCATCATCACCGCCTGCGCCATCAAGTCCCTGGGCGGCGTGATCCAGGGCCGGCTCTGGCCGACCAGCGACGAGGAAAAGCAGAAGGCCATCGACGCCGGCCACGACCTGGACCGGGTGCTGACCACCGATGACCTGGTCACCAGCGACAACTGCTTCTTCGTGGCCACCGGCATCACCGACGGCGACCTGCTGCGCGGCGTCCGCTACAAGAACCACAAGGTCCTGACGCAGTCGATCGTGATGCGCTCCAAGTCCGGCACCATCCGCATCGTCGAGGGCGAGCATCAGGAATACAAGTGGGACCGCTTCGAGCGGAAGCTCTAGCCGCAGGCATAGCAAAACCCCGCACCGGCCAAGCTGGTGCGGGGTTTTTTGCGGGCTGTTCCGGCCCCCTGCCCGGCGGGACAGCCCGTGCCGGGTCAGCGGGGGAGCTTGCCTCGCAGCTTTCGAAGGGCCGGCACGACGGCGGTGCGCGCCTTGTGCGCCGCGGGGACGACGGCGGTCCGCGCCTTGTGCGTGAGGGGTCCGGCTGCCTCGCGGGCCCGCCGGGTGAGCAGATAGGCCCGGTACATGAGCTGGTTGACCGGCAGGTCCCAGCTGCCCGGGTAGCTGACCTCGTAGCCGCCGAATGAACGCTTGAACCGCGAGAACCCGGCCCATTGATGGTCGGGCTCGTCTTCGGGACTGACGCCCCACATGTCGAAGCGGTCGATGCCGGCCGCGCGGGCATCCATCATCATGGTGACGACCAGTGGAATCCCGGCATTGAGTTTGCGGTGGGCATCGTCAGCGGCGGCGTGGGCGTAGACCCGGGTCGAGTCCGTGTCGTAGGACAGCGCTGCCGCGATCGGCTTCCCGTCCAAGCGGGCGGTGAAGATTTTGGCCGCGCCGGCCGGCACCAGGGTGCGGGCAGCCTGCCGCAAGTAGTCATCGGACTGGGCCTTGAAGTCTGCGCGCTCGGAGACGTCGTGCAGGAATCCCAGCAGGATGTCGATGTCTTCGGGGTCGGAGGAGACGTCGAAGGTGACGCCCTTCTTGTGGATGTTCCGGTAGAGGTTCCGGCTGGTGCTGCGCATGCCGGCCAACAACTCCTCTTCCGGCTGGGTGAGATCCAGCATCCAGGTGAGCTTCGGCTGGACATCCACCGGGGCCTTGACCAGGCCCAGTGACTGCAACGCCGCCTGCGGCCGCTGCCCGAGGTCCGTGCCCACCGGTTCGATCCGCACGTAGTGGGCGTTCTGCTCGGCAGCCAGGGAACGCAGCGCCGCCAGGGCGCGGACCAGTGCCGCATGGTCTGCCGCCGCGGGGCCGTACGGGACATACAGGAACCGGCCCAGCGGCGTCTTTTCCATCATGGCCAGGAAAGCCCAGCCGTCTCCGTTGCGCTCGAATACCTCCTTGCCCAGGCTCCGTTGGAAGCGGGCCCATGGTTCGGACTGCAGGATCGAAGCGGTCAAAGTGATACTCCCGTTCGTTGTTGGTCGAATTCATGCGTGCTGCCCGAAGTGGTGACCGCGAACAACACGGCACCGGCTTCCGTTCCGGCTGCCGGATGGACGTTCACCGGCTGTTCGGCAGCGGGAATGAAGGCGGCCTCGCCGCGGCTGATCGTCAGGTCGGACTTCGGCGAGTCCAGCAGCACGCTCCCGGAGACCGCCAGCACGATGGTGGGACCATGCTGGGCCAGCGGTACGGGGCTGCCGCCGTCGGTCAATTCAATGCGCTGGAGTTGGAACTCGGCAAATGGCGGGCAGTACAGTTCCTGGCCCGCATCGGTGGTGGTGCGTTCCACGAACGGCGGGGTGATCGGGCGGAAGTCGGTGATCTTCACCAGCTCCGGCACATTGATGTACTTGGGCGTCAGGCCGCCGCGCAGCACGTTGTCCGAGGTGGCCATGACCTCCACGCCCAGGCCCTGCAGGTAGGCGTGGATGTTGCCGGCCGGCAGGCACAGCGCCTGGCCGGGGGAGAGGGTGACCAGGTTCAGCAGCAGCGAGATCAAGGCGCCTGGATCGCCGGGGTAGAGTTCCGTCAGACGGGCGGCCGCCGCGTATTCGCTGCCCAGGCTTCCGGCAGGTGCAGCCGCCAGCACGCGGGCGGTGTCGGTGGCCAGCCCGGTGGAACGATCGCCGCCGTCGAGCAGCGCGACGAAGGCGCCGCGCAGGGCCGCTTCCTCGTCGCCGGAGTCCAGCAGCTCCAGTACCTCGTCCAGGAGGTCAAGGCTGGCACCGGCCTCCGCCAGCTTCGGCCGCAGACCGGCCAGCAGCCGGGCAGCGTCGCGCGGGGGACGGAAACCGCACAGCGCCTGGAAGTCACTGAGCGCAAAAATCATTTCCGGCTTGTGGTTGTCATCCCGGTAGCTGCGCTGCGGGTCGTTGAAGGAGATGCCCGCGGAGTTCTCCGCGGCGAATCCGGACTTTGCCTGTTCCAGTGTGGGGTGCACTTGGAGCGAGAGGGCCGAATCGGCGGCCAGGACCTTGGTCAGGAACGGCAGGGTGGCGCCAAACAGGCCCAGCACCGATTCACCGAGGGTGGCGCCCGGATTCTCCTTGATGAACTCGTCCAGCGGCTGGTCACCGCCGGCCAGCTGCACCATGGAGGGAGAGTCGGGATGCGCGCCGATCCAGAGTTCGGCTTCCGGCCCTCCGGACGGTTCCCGGCCGAACAGCTCGGCGATTGCCGTCGTCGAACCCCACGCGTAGGGGCGCAATACATTGGTCAACCGGTACATCTTGAAGCCTCTTCCTCGTCCTCGTGTAACAAATGATCCTGCCAGAACAACCTGGTTGGGCCCGACAGCCCGCCCGGCCATCCCGTCCAGCAGCACCCGGCCTCGCCGGAATAACGAGTCAGGGGAGCGAGCACTTGCCGTTGTCGGCCAGCAGGGAACCGATCGTAGCGGTATCGCCAATCTCGGCCAGCTGCTGGAGGTACTCCTCGGTGATCTGAGGATCCGCCGCGGCCGGCGTCTCCGCCGGTTTCGGTGTGGACTTCTTCGGCTTCTTGGCTCCGCCGCCGTCGTTCTTGGAGGCCTTCTTTTCAGTCTCCTGTTCCTGGGTGAACATCTTCTGAACCCGCGGGTGGATCACGGAGAAGTCCGGGTACGTGACGAAGTTGTCCGCCGCCGTGCCGAAGTCCGGCGGCCCAATGGTCAGCCGCTCCGTCTTCTGGTCCTTGGCCTTCAGCGCCAGCGAGACGAAGCTGCCCAACTGGGAACTGGGGATGTCCGTTTCCACCACCTGCTCGCCTGCTTCAGCCAACTGCTGGAAACGGGTCAGCACGGTGGCCGGGTCCAGCTGGTTGACCATGGCGGACATGACGCACTGCTGCCGCTGGACGCGGTCGTAGTCGGTGGCGAATTCGCGGGAGCGGGCGTACCAGAGTGCGTGGTAGCCGTCGAGTTCCTGGACGCCCGGGGCAATCCAGCCCTTGGGCGGGTAATGCTGGTTGGTTCCCGGAATGGTCCTGTTGGAGATCGGCACCCAGCCGCCGGCGTCCACGGTGATGCCGCCCATCGCGTCGACCAGGGACTCGAAGCCGCCCATGTCCACCAGGGCGTACGCCTGGATCTCGATGCCCAAAATGCCGCTGACGGCGTCCTTCATGGCTTCCGCTCCCGGATTCTTGGCGTCCGGGTAGCGGTCGGCATGGTTTTGCTCCACGTCCACGTAGAGGGCGTTGATGATGCACTCGTCGCCGCAGTTGAAGCCTTCCGGATAGACCTCGTGCATCGGAGAGTCGGCCGGGAACGGAGCGTTTTGGAAGTTGCGCGGAATCCCGAACATGACGGTGTGGCCGGTCTCCGCGTTCACGCTGACCACCTGGATGCTGTCCGGGCGCAGCCCGACCCGTCCCGCGCCGGCGTCGCCGCCCATCAGCAAGAAGTTGTAGCGGCCGTCGACCGGGTCGAACGCCGGCCGGGTCTCGAAAATGCTGCCGAAGGCATTGCGGCTTACGTTGAGCAGATAGGCGGCGTAGCCCAGGCTGCCGCTGGTGATCACCATCAGCGCGGCCAGTGCCAACGCCACCGCGGGCTTGGCTCCCGGGGCCAGCAGGTTGGGCCTGATGATCCGCAACGTATTCAGGAACAAAAAGGCCCAGAACAGTGCCAGTGCTGCCAGCACCACGACCAGTACCAGCGAGCTCCAGCGGCCGGTGGCCAGATTCACCAGCAGCGGCCAGTCAACCAGCGCCACAATGCCTGCCGCCAGGATGGCTGCCCAGACCAAGAGCGTGACCGCCAGCGCGCGCCGGCCCAGCGCTCGGTCCCCGGCCACCAATTGCGCACTGCCGGGGATGACCAGGGTCAGCAGCAGCAGGACGAAGGCGCGCTTGGTCCGCACGGGCGCCGAGGCGTGCTGCGGATAGCGGACTGGGTCCGTCATTCCGCGGGCCGACGCGCCGGACGGCCGGGTGGTCGGCTGGAGACTCACTGGCTAGGCCCCGCCCGAGCCGGTGACGCGTTCGCGCAGGGCGGCTCCCTTGTCATAGGCGGCCTGCCGCAGGCCGGTGGCGAACTCCAGCAGGGCAGGCTGCAGTTGCTCGGCCAGCGCATCGCCGCCGGCAGCCAGCATGCGCACGGCCAGCAGCCCCGCATTGCGGGCTCCGCCGACGGACACGGTTGCCACCGGAACGCCGGCGGGCATCTGCACGATGGAAAGCAGGGAGTCCATGCCGTCCAAGTACTTCAACGGCACCGGCACGCCGATCACGGGAAGCGGAGTCACCGAGGCGAGCATGCCGGGCAGATGCGCGGCACCGCCGGCGCCGGCGATGATGATGCGCAGTCCCCGGGTATGGGCTTCTCTGCCGTAGCTGATCATGTCTTCCGGCATCCGATGCGCGGAGACGACGTCCGCCTCATACGGGATGCCGAATTCTTCCAGCGCCTGCGCGGCGGCCTCCATCACGGGCCAATCGGAATCCGAACCCATTACGACGCCGACTATCGGCTTTTGGCTCATGGCTTGCCTTCCTGAGGGTCCACACCGTCACGGATGATCGAGGCGACACGGTCTGCGCGCCGGCGCAAATCCTCCACCTGGGACGCGTCCCGGCCCACCACGTTAACATGGCCGATCTTGCGGCCCGGGCGGACCGACTTGCCGTAGCCATGGACCTTGACGGCGGGCTCGGCCGCCAGCGCGCGCGGGTAGGCCGAGAACAAATCCGTATTAACGCCGCCCAGATAGTTCTTCATCACGACGACGCCGCCGAGCACCGAGGTATCACCCAGCGGCAAATCCAAGACCGCGCGCAGATGCTGTTCGAACTGGCTGGTGGCGGAGCCGTCCTGGGTCCAATGGCCGGTGTTGTGGGGGCGCATGGCCAGTTCGTTGATCACGAAACCGGCGCCACGGCCGGGCGTGGCGAACAACTCGGCTGCCATGACGCCGGTCACGCCGAGCTCGTCGGCGAGCTGCAGGGCGGCCTGCTGGGCAGCTGCGGCGACTTCTGCGGGCAGGTCCTGGGCGGGGGCGATCACTTCGTCGCAGACCCCGTCCACCTGGATGGTGTGGGCCACCGGCCAGGCCCGGGCTTCGCCGGAGGGCGTCCGGGCCACCAGCGCCGACAGCTCCCGGCTGAAGTCGACCTTCTCTTCGACCAGCAGCGCGCCGCCGGTGAACCAGTCGGCGGCGGCGGCGGCCGCGGAGCCATCTTGGATGATCCGCACGCCCTTGCCGTCGTAGCCTCCCCGTGGCGTCTTGAGTACCACCGGCCAGCCGGTCTGCTCAGCGAAGGCCACGAGCTCGTCGACGGTGGAGACGGAGGCCCAGACCGGGTTCGGCAGCCCCAGCTTATCCACCACCTCGCGCATGACCAGCTTGTCCTGCGCGTGGATCAGGGCGTCCGGATGCGGCTGCACGTTCACGCCGTCGGCAATCAGAGCCTGAAGGTGTTCAGTGGGAACGTGCTCGTGGTCGAACGTCAGCACGTCCAGGCCCTGGGCGAAGTCGCGCAGCGCCTGCAGGTCGCGGTAATCCCCGACCGGTGCCTTGGCGACGGCGGAAACCGCCGAGACATCGTCGGCTTCGGCCAGAACATGCAGTTCAAAGCCGAGTTCCACTGCACAGGGGGCCATCATCCGGGCGAGTTGGCCGCCGCCTACTACACCGATTACTGGAAAACTCACCTTGTCAGGTTACCGAACCCACTCTGGCAGAACTGCATTGCCTACCCCCGCGCCGGGATGTCCTAGGTAACCTCCAGTCTGGGGCAATACAATGATGCGTTGGCCGGCACGATTCCGGCGTCAGAACGAAAGGGCCTTTCCTTCGATCATGAATCGAACCATTTCCGAGCGCATCAGCGGCCTAGTTTCCCTTTTTTGGCGGGAAGTAGCGAAGTTCGGCACGGTCGGCGGGATCGCCTTCATCGTGGATAACGGCGTCTATTGGTGGCTGATCAACGGGCCGATGGACGACAGCGTGGTGAAGGCGCGATTTGTTTCCGCCTCCGTGGCGACGCTGTTCTCCTGGGTGGCCAACCGCTACTGGACGTTCCGCCACCGCCGCCAAGCGAACGCGCTGCGTGAACTCGTGCTCTTCGTCGTGATCAACGTCATCGGCATGATTATTTCGGCAGGCTGCGTGTGGATTGTCCGGTACCCGCTGGAAATCACCGAACCCACCATGCTGCTGTTCGCCGGCATCTTCGGTACGGTCCTGGCTACCGTCATGCGGTTTTTTGCCTACCGCTTCCTGGTGTTCAACGTGGAACTGGATGCCGAGCCGGAGTTCGCCGACGACCACGAAATCTTCGAAAGCCACCACGGCCAGCATGTGGCGACCACGCGGCCGTTGGACACGCCCGAAATTGACGGGCCGCAGGCGTCTGGCCCCACCAGGAGCTAGGCGGCGGGAGGAGCTGGCACGCGTCGGAGCCAGGCGGCCAGCGGGTCGTTCAGAGTTGCGCGCTGACGCGTTCGCTGTCCAGCAAGCGCTGCGTCACTTCGACGCCCGCATGCACCAGGACCACGGTGCCGCCGCCCTGCCATGTCGCCAGAGCCTCGCGCAGCACCTCGGGCCAGGCGGTCTGTGCCGGCACCAGCAGGACCCGGGCCGGCGCCGGCCGGCCGAGCAGTTGGGCGAAGGTGAGGTCTCCGTCGTCGGACTGCAACGCCAAGCCGTCAGCGGGCAAGGCATCCAACCCCAGATAGGCGTCAGCGTAGGACCGGACTTCCGCCGCGTAGTCCAGGACGTCCTCCGGCAATTCTCCCGGCCAGCGCAGCTGAAGTGCCCCCGGGGCCACCAGCACCTGGTGCGTGCTGTCGCCGGTCAACTGATCGGGATCGGCTGAGACCAGCACGTCGGGGGCAGGTTCTGCCGCGTCAAGCCGGACGGTAGCGCCGGCCTGCCATGCTGCCAGCGCCCAGACCAGCGACCGCCAGTGCGGCTCCATCCGCAGGCCCACGGTTGTTCCTTCGCCGGCGTCCAGCTCCTCAACCAGCAAGTTGGCTGTTTTGGCCACCCAGTTGTCCATCACGCGACCGGACAGCTCGACGCGTTCTCCCTCCGGTCCGTACCAGACCAAACAGGGCGAGGAGTCGGGGCGCAGCCGGGCTAGCAGGTCGGTGATGGTGGCGGTAGGGTTCACGGTGTTCCTTTGGTGCGGATGGCGGACACCTGCCGCGGTGCGGCGGTGGCCGGGGTTTCGTTAGCCGTCGGGGGTGTGGCGTATGTCACGCCGGCAAGATCTTCGCGTGGCGTGCCCGGTTTTGGGCCCGTCTGTCTCTAAGATTCCCGCCGGCACTTGACTTGGACCGGATTACACCCGTGTAATTAGGTTATTAAACGTGTAACAGCAGTCTCGTATTCGGCGCTGAGATCCAGCACTGGAGTCGAACTTAGCACCATGCTGGTACAGCAACACCGGGAGGGCTGATGGGGCAGGCAGAACGTATTGCGCACCGGCGAGAGCTAGAGGCACAGGCTTCGGCATCGCAGGGAACGCGCGGCGTACCGGCAGATTGGTATGTGGATCCGGCTGATCCGGCGGCGGCAGAGCGCTTCCGCGAATCCAGCCAACAGACACTGGAGGACGCGGCTACCGCGTTCCTGGCGGCACACGAAGCACTGGCGGAGGAGCCCGAAGCCGACGTGCTGGAGCTGACCGCTCCGCGACTGCTGCGGGAACCGGAGGCCGAACCCGCGCAGAAGCCGCTGTGGATCGGATTACCGGGCTTCGGGACCGGCTACGAGGATGAGGGTGAACTCGGCTGGCAGGCCGATGCCCTCTGCGCCCAGACGGATCCGGAGGCCTTCTTCCCTGAGAAGGGCGGCTCTACCCGCGACGCCAAGAAGGTCTGCGGGGCGTGCACGGTGCGCTCGCAGTGCCTGGAGTACGCGCTGGCCAATGACGAGCGGTTCGGCATCTGGGGAGGGCTGTCGGAGCGCGAGCGCCGCCGGCTACGGAAAAGAGCGCTCTAATTCAGCAGCACGTTCGCGTCACCGCCGTTGTAGTTGCCCACAACGGCGCTTCGTACCTACCGCAGACCCTGGCCGCGCTGACTCAGCAGACGCGGCCGGCCGATGTCTATCTTGGCGTCGACACCGGATCGTCCGACGCGTCCGCGGACCTGCTGCGCACCCATCTGCCCGCCGGGACCCCGGTCACCTCGGCTTCCGGCCGCGCCGGATTCGGTGCGGCGGTCCGGGTAGGGCTGGCCGAGCTGCCCAAGCACGCCGGAGAAGGCCCTGCGGCGCAAGAGTGGCTGTGGCTCCTGCACGACGATTCCGCGCCGGCACCGGATGCCCTGGAGGAACTGCTGCTCGCCGTTGAAACGGCACCGTCGGTTACCATCGCCGGCTGCAAGCAGGTGGACTGGGACAACCCGCGCCGGTTGGTCGACGTCGGCTTGACCGTCAGCCGCTGGGGCGAACGGCTGACCATGATCGACCTGGATGAGCTGGACCAGGGCCAGTACAACGGGCGCAGCGACTTCTTCGCCGTCAACTCCGCCGGAATGCTGGTGCGCCGCGACGTCTTCGACCAACTGGGTGGGTTCGACTCAGCCCTGCCCGGGACCGGCGATGACCTGGACCTGTGCTGGCGGAACCGGCTGGCCGGGCACCGGGTAGTGGTCGTGCCGACTGCGACGGTCCGCCATGCCACCAGGGCCAGTGACCACACCACCGCCAAGGCAGCCCGCAAGGCGCAAATCTATCTGCGGCTGAAGCATGCCGCGTGGTGGAAGGTGCCATTCTTGTGGATCGGCGCTTTGCTGGGCGGGCTCTACAGCTTCTTGGCATCGGTGGTGGCCAAGGACCCGATGCACGGGCTGCGCCAGCTCGGTGCCACCCTCGTGGCTCTCTTCCGCCCGGTCGGCTACTTTGCATCCCGGCGGCAGGCGGCCAGGAGCCGGAGGACGTCGCGGGGGATAGTGCGCCCGCTGATGGTGCCGCAGCGCGAGGTCTGGGCCTACAGACGTTCGCTCGCTGAGTCCCTCCGCCCCGAACTCGCCGCTGGCGTGGTGGGGGACGGATCCGGCACGGACGCCGGCAGCAGCGACCAGCCCACCGGCGGTTCGGATGACTTTGCCGCGCTGGCGGCACCCGCGCGGACCTGGGTCGGTACCGGACTGGTGGTCGCCGCTGTCGTGCTGGCCATCGTGTCCGCGGTGGGCATGTTCGACTTCTTCGGGGCACCGGCGCTGGTCGGCGGCGGTCTGTTGCCGGTCTCGGCGACCGTCGCCGAGATCTGGCACAACGCGGCCAGTTGGTGGATCTCGCTCGGTTCGGGGATGCCCGGGCACGGCGACCCCTTCGGCTACGTGCTGGCAGCCTTGGCTCTGCTGGGCTTGGGGAACGGCTCTGCCGCCGTCGTGACCTTGGTCATGCTCGCCATGCCGCTCGCCGCTACCGGGGCCTGGTTTGCTGCCGGGGCCCTCACGCAGCGGCGCGGCCTGCGCTTTTGGGCCGCCATTTTCTGGGCGAGCGTGCCCGCGTTCCAGGTCGCTCTGGGTACCGGACGTCTGGGAGCGCTGATTGCCCATTTGCTGATCCCGTGGGCCGTGCTTGGCCTGTTGCGCGCCACCGGCTCGGCCGTGCAGCGCGTCGACGCCAACCGCCCGCTGCTGCCGCATGAGACCGTGCACAAGCCAGGCATCAACGGGAACCCGTCGTGGACCGCGGCGGCAGCAGCCGGCCTTTGCCTCGCCGGAATCACAGCGTCGGCACCGGCGTTGCTGCCGGTAGCTGTTGTTCTCATTCTCGTCCTGGTGCTGTCGTTGGGCCGCCGGGCCAAGACCGTCTGGTGGTCGCTGGTCCCGCCGCTGGCGCTCGCGCTGCCCATAGGCATCGCCGCGCTGAACGAGCCGCGCGCGCTGGTGAGCGATCCCGGCCTGCCGCTGGCTTTCAACGCGGCCCCGCTCTGGCAGCAACTGATGGGCTTCCCGTTGGCCTTCGGCCCCGCGGACGGACTCGCCGGCGCCGGACTGCTGGAAGATGTGGCCCACGGGCCGTGGGCGCTGGTCTATGCACTCGTGGCGGCCGTGCCGATGCTCGCACTGGCCGTGGCCGGGGCGATCGGGGGCGCCGGAGCCGCCCGCGCACGGCTGCTCTGGCTAGGTGCTTTTCTGTCGCTGGCGGCTTCCTATGGCTCGTCCTTGCTGGCCACCGCGGTTGCGCCGGGCGCGGTAATCACACCGTTTACGGGTCCTTTTGTCTCGGTAGCGATGTTCCTGCTGCTGGGCGCGGCGTTGATCGCCGGAAACCGGATGCAGCGGATTGTGGACTCGTGGGACCGGACGCGGACCGGCCTGCGGCGCACCGTGGCAGTGGCCGCCGTCGTGCTCCTGGGCCTGGGCCCGGTGGTGGGCCTGGCGCACTGGCTGGTGCCCCAGTTCACCGGCTACACAGCCTCCACCGAAGCCCGTACGCTGACCGACTTCGGTACGCAGATGTCCATCGCGCCCGGGGCAGACCGCACGCTTCCGGCCACCGCCGCCGATCGCGGAACCGGGCCCGAGCAGGCGCGCGCGCTGGTGTTGACCGCGGGGACCGGTGGCACCGTGACAGCGGCAGTGATGCACGGCAGCGGAACCACCCTTGACCAACTCTCGACCATCTACGCGGCGCGGTCCTTGAACGGTCCGCTGGTCGAGGCTGTTGTCGGCGCCGACGACGATGCCGACGCCGAGCTGCGCAACACGGTGGCTGTCATCGTGGCGGGCACCGGTGTGGACCCGCGGCCCGCGCTAATACGCCTTGGCGTTGACTTCGTGGTGCTGCAGGAATCCGACACGGCGGCTGAACTGCTGGCCGGCCGCATTGACGCCGTCCCCGGGCTGACCTCGGTGGGACGCACCGACGCAGGGTGGCTCTGGCGTGTTGTCGGTACGACGGGCAAGGACGGGACAGAGGCTGGCGCGCTGACGGCCCGGGCGCGTTTGGTCGATGCCAACGACACGCTGCTTCAAACGGTGCCGTCCGGCTGGACCGCGGCGGGCGGCGAGATTCCCGCCGGCGAGTCCGGACGACGGCTGATTTTGGCCGAGCGCAAGGATCCGGGCTGGACGGCAACCTTAAACGGCCAGCGGCTGGAGCCGTCGGAGGACGGCTGGGCTCAGGCCTTTGAGGTCCCCGCCGCGGCAGGGACCGTGAAGATTGGCTATGCCAGCCCGTGGTCGCCGTGGATCGGTATTCTGCAGGTGATCGCCATCGGACTGACCGTCCTGCTGGCCATCCCGATCCCGGCACGCCGGCGGTTCGTGCCGCGCCGAGTCGACCACATCAAGACCACCGGGGCCGACGCCAGCACTGCTGAACTGCAACGTGCGGCTTTCGAAGACCCGGACGACGGCGCCACCGCCTTGGCCGGAAAAGGACAGCAACGATGACCGAGACGGGTGGCCGTGGCGACCAGCCGGAGGCAACAGATGCAGGGGCCGGGGCGGCAGCCGCTGCCGAAGCAGCCGATGGCGCCGTGACACCGCATCAGGATGCAACTGCCGAGGCTGTCCGGCCGGCCGACGCCGAGGGCGCAGCCGAGCCTGCCAACTCAAGCGCGGCCGAGCCGGCTCAACCGACCGCAGCCGGGCCGGCTCAACCGGCCGCAGTCGAGCCAGCCCAACCGACCACAGCCGGGTCTGCTCAGTCGGACGCAGCCGGGCCAGCCCGGTCGGCCACAGCCGAGACGCCCCAACCGACCGCAGCCGGGCCTGCCCAGTCGGACGCAGCCGAGCCAGCCCAACCGGCCGCAGCCGAGGCCGTGCAGCCGGTTGACCGCAAGGCTGCCCGGCGCGCCGCGCGGCGGGACCGCGCACGTGATGCCGCCGCGGGCAAACCGCAAGCGCGGTCGGGCCGTAGCGCCGGATCCGGCGCACGGCCGGACGGCGGGCGGCGGACTCTGGGCACCATCGCCGGAGCCGGGATAGTGCTGCTGACCGGCGCGGCGGTAGTTGCCGGCAGCCTGGCGAACGGGCCGGGTGCCGCCACCGAGCTTCCACCCGTCTCCGCCGCCGTCCCGGCCGGCGACTACACCGCAGTCTGCCCGGAGCCGCTGCGGCTGTTGGATTCGGCCGCCGAAGCCACCGATCCGCAATTCAGCCCCGTCTCCACCACCGCCCAGACCAGGGCTCGAGCCCTGGTGCTCAGCGACCTGAGCGGCAATGTCCCCGGCAGCGAGCTGACCGAACTTGGCGAGGACACTCCGCTCAAGCGCATCGCCGAGCCGACGGCGGAGTCCTCCGGTGAAACCAAGCTGGTTGCATCCGTGGTGCCCGGGCAGGAGCTGTCCGCCCCCACGGTGCTGCGGGCCGACCCGGTGGGGGAGACCACCGCGCTGGCCGGTGCCGCGATGACCTACCGGGCTTCCGACGGCGACTTGCGGGGCCTGGCAGCGGCCAACTGCATGGCGCCGGCCAACGATTTCTGGTTGCTCGGTGCCTCCACCACCGTGGGTGCCACGTCCGTGCTGAAGCTGCACAACAGTTCCGAAACCCCGTCCTCGGTGAACCTGGAACTGCTGTCCAGCGAAGGACAGATCCAGGCTGCCGGCACCCGGGGGCTGCTGGTTGCACCGGGAGAATCCCGCTCCATCGTGCTGGCCGGCTTGGCCGCGAACCAGGAGTCGCTGGCCGTGCGCGTCCAGTCCTCCGGCGGCCCGGTGACCGGATTCATCCAACAGAGCGTCCTGCGCCAGCTGACGCCGGGTGGCGTCGAACTGCTGCAGGCTTCGGCTCCGGCCGGGACGCGCCAGCTGGTCACCGGGATCACCGTCCAGGAGGACAAGCTCGCGCGGAAAATCCGCACACAGGACGGCTACCAGAACGCTGCGCCGGCTTTGGAGGTGGCGGTACCGGGCGTGACCGATGCCGTCCTTGAAGTGCGGGTATTGGGCGCGGACGGACCGGTCAGCCTCCCGGGCGGCGGCGTCATCACTGCGGCCGCCGGCAGCATTACCAGTGTTCCGCTGGAGTCCCTGCCGGCCGGCACGTATTCCGTCGAAGTCAGCGCCGATGTCTCCATCGCTGCCGCCGCACGCGTCAGCAGGGCAACCGGGGAAGGTGCGCCAGTAGACTTCGGCTGGGCACCCGCCACCGGCCGGCTCGGCAGCAACCACCTGGCCGTCGTCCCAGGAGGAATCAGCTCCCGGATGGCTTTCAGCGCACCGGCCGGCGCGGCCCAGTTGGAAATCACTCCGGTGGATTTGGAAGGCCGGCTGGGAAAGAAGCAGACGGTAGATGTTCCGGCCGGAACCACCGTGACGCATAACCCCAAGGCCAACGACGCCGATCCTGCGGCGTTGTTGATCAGCGCGTCGGGCGAAGCGGTCTACGGTGCCCAAGTGCTGACCAACGGCAACTCAGCCGACGTTGCGGTCCTGCCCGTGCCAGCCGGCACGCAGGCCCAGAACGCTGTACCGGTCAATATCGGGTACTGATCTAAGGACCGTTTGTCAGGGGCGGGTCCGTCCGTACCCGGGGTCCACGGCTTCGGGCGCCATGTTCAGCAACTGTGCAGTCTGCTCCACCACCACGTCGTGGATGAGCTCCGGCAGTTCGGCCCGCAGCCGGGCCGCCATCTGCACCGGGTGCCGGAACACTGTCACCACGGCCGGACGGCCCGGACCGGCCGGTGTGAAGCTGCCCAGCGGCGCGGCCTGCCCGCGCGCCAGGAGCTCCTCGAGATGCGGCGGGATGTCCTCGACCACGAAGTGGGCTGCTTCGATTCGTTCGCCCCAGAAGTACTCCAGCCGCTCGGCAGACTCGGAAACCCACTGCTCGAATTGCTCGGGCCGGGTCAAATGGCCGGGCAGGTGGGCCGGCAGCAGATCGCCGCGCAGCCCGCGGCCGCGGCGGTTCCGGCGTCGTGCGATGAACGGACGGCGCCAGCCACCGCCGTCGCCGCCCAGCGAAACAGTCAGTGATGGTCCGTTCTCCATATACCGACTTTAAGCCCGGCAGCGCGAAATCGGCACTGGCTGTCAGCGGAGGGCCGGGGCAACCTCGGCGGCAGCGGCCGCAGAGGCCCGATTGTGACCTAATCTTTCCGTCCCTGTCCGCGCCGGTGCCCCGGAAGCCGAGCGGCCCAGAGTAGGATTCTTTCTCGTGGGATCCATTCGTCAATGTTCACGCTCGGCCTGTCAGCGGTCGGCCATCGCTACTTTGACGTACGTGTATGCAGATTCCACCGCCGTGCTGGGCCCGCTGGCAACCTACGCCGAGCCGCACTGCTACGATCTGTGCGCCGAGCACGCTGAGCGGTTGACGGTTCCCCGCGGCTGGGAAGTCATGCGGCTGGCGCTGCCCACACAGGCGCCGGCCCCCAACCCTGACGATTTGCTGGCCTTGGCCGACGCCGTCCGCGAAGCCGCCCGCACTCCGGAGATCGCGGATGAGCTGCCGCAGCCGCGCGGGCAGCGTGAGCCGCTGGAGCCGCCGGCTGGCGCTGCCGGCACCCGGCGAGGGCATCTGCGCATTCTGCGCGGGCAACCGTAGAACGATACGCTGGGAAGCGGGCAGCCCGCATTCCACTCAACACGCACGCTGTCCGCTGCGAGGCCCCGCCCCGCCGTCCACCGGACGCCGGCGCAGCCGAAGCCGCTTCCAGACCGAAGGACAACATTCGCATGGCACATCTGACACCCGAACTGCTGGCGGTCCTGCGCTGCCCGGCGACCGGTTCATCCCTGGTCCAGGAGGGCGGGGAGCTGGTGTCGACCGGCCGCACCGCCGCGGGCGACCGGCTGCACTACCCGATTGAAGATGGCATCCCGGTGCTGTTGCCGCAGGCCGCCGCTGGCGCCGATGCCTCTGATTACACCCCCGACGGCCCCGCCGACAACGCTTAGGAGCATGACTGTGACGATTGATTACAAGGTCAAGGACCTCTCGCTGGCGGCTGCCGGCCGGCACCAGATCCGTTTGGCGGAGCACGAAATGCCGGGCCTGATGGCACTGCGCGAGGAGTTTGGCGCGACCCAACCCCTGGCCGGCGCCAGGATCGCCGGTTCGCTGCATATGACCGTGCAGACTGCGGTGCTGATCGAAACCCTGACCGCACTCGGCGCGGAGGTCCGCTGGGCATCCTGCAACATCTTCTCCACCCAGGACGAGGCCGCCGCCGCCGTCGTCGTCGGCAGGGGCACACCGGAGGACCCGCAGGGCGTGCCGGTCTTCGCGTGGAAGGGCGAAACGCTCGAAGAATACTGGTGGACGGCCGAGCAGATCCTGACCTGGCCCGGCGCCGCTGAAAACCCCGAGCTGGGACCAAACATGATCTTGGACGACGGCGGCGATGCCACGCTGCTGCTGCACAAGGGAGTAGAATTCGAGGCCGCAGGCGCGGTGCCGTCGGCCTCCGCAGAGGACCCGCACGAGTACAGCATCATCCTGGACGTGCTGCGCGCTTCGCTGGCCAAGGACCCGCAAAAATTCAGCCGGGTGGCCGCCGGCATCCGCGGCGTCACGGAAGAAACCACCACCGGCGTGCACCGCCTCTACCAACTGGCGGAGCAGGGCCAGCTGCTGTTCCCAGCCATCAATGTCAATGATGCCGTCACCAAGTCGAAGTTCGACAACAAGTACGGCATCCGTCACTCGCTGCCGGACGGGATCAACCGGGCCACGGACGTGCTGATGGGTGGCAAGACGGCGGTGGTGTGCGGCTACGGCGACGTCGGCAAGGGCGCAGCCGAGGCGCTGCGCGGCCAGGGCGCCCGCGTGGTGGTGACCGAGGTGGACCCGATCTGCGCGCTGCAGGCGGCCATGGACGGCTACCAGGTCACCACCTTGGACAAGGTGGTGGGCGAGGGCCACATCTTTATCACCACCACCGGCAATAAGGACGTCATCATGGCCTCCGACATGGTGAAGATGCGCGACAAGGCCATCGTAGGCAACATCGGCCACTTCGACAACGAAATCGACATGGCCGGGCTGGCCCAGGTGGCGGGCGTGCAGAAGGTGGAGATCAAGCCGCAGGTCCACGAATGGGTCTTCGATGCCGGCACCGAGGCCGAGCGCTCCATTATTGTGCTGTCCGAGGGCCGGCTGCTGAACCTGGGCAATGCCACCGGCCACCCGTCCTTTGTCATGAGCAACTCCTTCGCCAACCAGACGATCGCACAGATTGAGCTGTTCACGAAGCACGGCAAGGCGGCCGAGGGATCGGCCACCGGCGAGCCCGAGTACGCGAACCAGGTCTACGTGCTGCCGAAGGTACTGGACGAGAAGGTCGCCCGGCTGCATCTGGACGCACTCGGCGTTGAACTCACCGAACTGAGCAAGGAACAGGCCGAGTACCTGGGCGTGGACGTGGCCGGCCCGTACAAGCCGGACCACTACCGCTACTGATCCCGCACTAACGACGGCGTCTCGGTGCACGGTCAGTCTGGCGGTGGCTGCGGCGCCCAGCACCGCGCAGGAGAACCAGATGG